>CAZJQF010000015.1:3534-28149 GCA_964547925.1 uncultured Dehalococcoidales bacterium | reverse complement strand
CTTATTCCTTTATACATTCAATATCACTGTTAACGGAGATACCTCAGATATCCTGAATTATATCAATGACGTCGCAGTCAGCAATGATTTTGCGAGCGCCATTATCGAAGGCATTACAATGACGGTAAATACCGACGAAGTGACTGTCGACGATGTAACAACAATCGTTACGACAACTCAGGGTGATATTACCATATCAGTATATGGTGTTGGGAAAGAATAAATGTCTAAACAAGTAACTACATTATTCATCGAAGATACCGCTATCAGACTGCTGGTAGGCAAGGGCAAACAGGCTGAGAAATGGGCCAGTATGCCGCTCGAACCGGGACTGGTAAAACACGGTCTGATTCAGGACAATATCAAAGTAGCCGAGAAGATAAACGAGCTTTTTAAATTTACTAAGGTTTCAACCAAGAAAGTAGCCCTGGGATTAAGCGAACCCGGTTCGTTATACCGTATCGTTACCCTGCCGAAATTACCCGAGGCTATTTTACCGGAAGCGATTAAGCGTGAGGCGGAAAGAGTCATTCCGCTGTCTCTCGACGAAGTCTACCTCATTCACCAGGTTATTGCGGCGAAAGACCAGGAAATGACACTTTTCCTGGCGGCCGTTTCACGGAACGCCGTCGATAATGCGGTAAAAACACTCCAACTGGCCGGACTGAAACCTTACCTGATGGACCTCGTCCCGCTGGCTTTGTGCCGCACTATCGAACAGCCCAGTGCCATTGTAGTGAGTTTGCGTTCTTCGAACTTCGAAATCGCCGTGATGACCGACCGTGTGCCCCAGGTTATCCGCAGCCTTTCACTGCCCGGTGAGGCAGAATCGCTCGTAGATAAATTACCCACGATTTCCGAAGAGCTTGACCGTACGATTACGTTCTATAATTCCAGCCATACCGATAGGCCGCTGGACAGTAATACGCCCATTTTTGTCGATGGAGACTTAGTCCAGGTACCGGAAAGCTGGGAATCGCTTACCGGAACCATCGGCAGCAAGGTCTCGCCTTTACCCGGGGTAATGAATGCCGTCGCAGATTTTGACGCCAGCCAGTATACCGTCAACATCGGCTTGATTTTCAAAGATAATGAAGGCGAGGTCGCCGGTTCGTTAATAAATTTGAATGCCCTGCCGAAAGCCTTACAGCCGGAAAAACCGAAGGCATCCCGGATTATTCTGCCGGTTGCCGCCGCGGTGGGGGTTCTCATCCTGGTATTCATCTGGCTGCAGGGACGTAATACCGCGGCTGAAACCGCTGATATCAACAGTCAGATTGCGGCTAGAAATGCGAGTACCACCCGGATTAAAGATGAGACTACCGCCATAAAAGACCAGACTACTCAGTTACAAAACCAGGTCAGCCCCCTCGAAGCCCAGATAGCGGCTACAGAGACCAATTTGGCCGGTTACAATAATGTCATCAACAATATGGCAGATAGCCGGGAAATGATGAATAATAACGTCCATATGGTATGGTCTCTCGTGCCGGCTAAAGTCACACTGAATTCGGTGGATGTCCGCGACAGTGGGTTTATCCAGGGCGTTGCCGATACCGAATCATCAATCTTCGTATATGCCAGGTCGCTCAAAGACAGCGGTATTTATCCGTCCGTTGTCATTCAATCGATAACGGTAGTCATGGATGACGAATCGAATTCGTATCATTACGAATTCGCAATCGCACTCCAATAAGCCTTATAATTAATTTATGGCATTCACCCGACCGGATATCGTGCGCCCGCCCAGCGAGCACAGCAGCTATTATTTACCCTTAACCGCAGGCTGTTCCAACAATACCTGCGCCTTTTGCATGTTATGGGGGATGAAGCTGCAGATGCGGGACATAGCCGACGTAAAAAAAGAAATCGATGCCCTTGCTCTGTATCAGGCTCACGGCGTCCGCCTCCCCGGCATACCGACGATTGTCTATCAAATCGCCGACCAGTGGGACGGGCAAAAACTATTCCTGCAGGACGGCGACGCTCTCGTTTATCCCTATCCCAAGTTGAAAGAAATACTTCAGTATATCAATGAAAAGTTGCCCCAGGTAGAAAGAATCGGCACTTACGCCACGCCTAAAGATATGTTGCGGCGGTCCGTCGAAGAACTTACCGAATTAAGAAATCTGAAACTCGGTATCATTTATATGGGTATCGAAAGCGGCGATGATGAAATTCTGGAGAAAATTAAAAAGGGGGCCACCAGCCAGGAAATCATCGATGCCGGGCGGCGCATCAAAGAAGCCGGTATTACCAGTTCGGTAACCGTCATCCTCGGACTCGGAAGTATCGAAAACAGCGAGAGACACGCCCTAGCGACCGCTAAAGTGCTCACGGCAGTCGACCCGGATTTTGCCGGTGCCCTGACCTTAACTCTGGTTCCCGGAACGCCGTTACACGATTGGTGGCAAAAAGGTGAATTTACGTTAATCGACCCGTTCCGCTCGTTAGAGGAACTGAAAATAATAATTGAAAATACCAGTTTTACGAACTGCTTTTTCAGTTCGATGCACGCATCGAACTATGTCTCCGTCCGCGGGACTCTGCCGCAGGATAAAGATATTATGTTAAGTCAATTGAACCGGGTTCTGCAAGAACACGACGCCAAAAAACTCCGTCCGGAGTTCCTGAGAGGTCTCTAAAACCTGCCCGTCTTTACGATTTTCCCGCCTTTAAAGTGTTCTTTATCGCACTTAACAGGCTGAGGTGTTCCTTTTCTTCTGCGATAATTTTGTTAACCACCGGTATTACGTTCGGCGGCACAGCTTCCGTCATATAGTAATAAAACAGTATCGAATCTTTTTCCGCGCTGATGCCCATATCCAGAGCGGCCACATCGCTTTCGATACGGGCGGCCATATCACTGGTAGCCATTTCGTCGGTAAAAACCGCACTACCGATAAGAGCCTTCAAATAATCGTCATATTCCCGTTGGGAATCTTCGGATTGGGCGGATTCGGCCCCCTGGGGCATCATATTCTTGAAAGTCGCCATATGGTCGCGTTCGGCGTCAGCCAGACGGATAAAAAGGTCCCGAGCGGCCGGCTGCCGGGTCGACCTCGCCATGACATCATAAAAAACAATACCCTGTCTTTCGATACCCATCGCCAGTTTGATGATTTCCTCCAACGAAAAAGCAATAGTCACTATCTACCTCCTTATCAATTTTCACTGTAAAATATATTATCGTATAGTACTTCCAGCCTATATTTATGACCCAACTCTGCCCGAGCCAGTCTCTCGCACAGAAGTTTGGCGGACTTTGTTTTGAAAACGCTCATCAATCGAGTGTAAAACTCCAGCGACTGCTGTTCTTTTTTTATAGCATAGGATAACGTATCCTGCAAGCCCGCACCTCCCAGTTCGTTACCACCGGCAAGGTATTCGGAGATTTTCAGGTCCGGTATTTGCTTTACCATATTCGAACGCACGACCGGCTTTTTTTCTTTGAGTTTTTTTAATAAATCCAGATGTAACGCCTCTTCAGCAGCGAGTTGTTGCATCAGTGCAACGGCTCCGGTATCACGGGTGAGACGCTGCCCCGCGATATACAATGCCTGTGAAGCTACTTCACGGTACATTGCCAATTCCAACAGTTCATCTAATTCATCGGATGATTTTAATGCCGGTTTAACTTGCGATTTCATTTTTAATATCTCGAAAAAGTATTTATATCTTAATATCCGGTTTTTCAAGTTTCATCAGTATCCGTAACCCTACGCAATTAAATAATAATCCGCACGTATTTTCCCGTATCGAGCCTGAAATCGTTTTATAAATTTTGCAGGATAGTTGATTATTGGGAAAACACATAATAAGATTCTAGTATAAATTATATTCAGGAGTGTGGAAAATGGCGGAAAAAACCGTGGTAGTTTATTCGACCCGAACCTGACCGTGGTGCACCCGGGCGAAAGAGTATCTTTCGCAAAAAGGCATCAAATACACAGAGTTCGACGTTTCCAATGACAGAGAAAAAGCCAAAGAAATGATCGAGAAATCCGGGCAAATGGGCGTCCCCGTCATTACTATCGACGAAAATATTGTTATCGGCTTCAACCAGGCATTACTGGACAAGTTTCTGGCAGCTTAGGCGTCATCTTAATTAATGCAGACCTGCTTCTGTAAAAAGAAGCAGGTCATTTTTTATCTAACAGCTATTTAGATTATCCGCTATAACGTTCTTCACGCCAGGGGTCGCCGTGATTATGATATCCCACGGATTCCCAGAAACCGGGACGGTCTTCCGAAAGAAACTCGACTCCGGTAACCCATTTGGCACTTTTCCAGAAATAAAGCTGCGGGACAACGAGACGCACCGGAAAACCGTGCTCGGCAGATAACGGTTTATTATCGTATTTAAGAGCAAAAAGGACATCCGGCTGGAA
Source organism: uncultured Dehalococcoidales bacterium (assembly GCA_964547925.1). Lineage (GTDB taxonomy): Bacteria > Chloroflexota > Dehalococcoidia > Dehalococcoidales > JAFGLR01 > JAFGLR01. Next base: position 23,758 of record CAZJQF010000015.1, on the reverse strand, counting down.
AAAATCTTCGACCGGAATGTTGGTGGAAAAATTACCTGCTGCATGAACGATTACGAATTTGGCTTCCGGTTTTATGTTAACCAATCCCCTAAGAATCGAAGTGCTCGGTCCTTCCCAGAGAGTACCCAGCTTCGACCATGTAGTAACGCAATGGATATCAGCAAATACCTTAACCCGTTTAAGGTTACTGAACTCCTCGAAATTCAACTCCCAAGGTTTATCCACCAGCCCGAAAATGCGGAATGTCCATTTACGCGTATCGATATTCGTCACCGAACCGTGGTGCAAAACCGGAAATTTATCGGTTAATACCTGTCCGGGGGGGATACGGTTTAGCCTCTGGGTATCCGGACTCTTGATAATACCGTTTTCTTCCATCATCCACCTCCTGAAACTGCCGCGGGTTTGCGGGTTTGATTATAAGCCGCATTTAATTCAATCATAACCTTTATAAAATGAGGCAACAACCGATATGCTAGAATTTAACGATTCTTGCTTCAGACTCAGAAAAAGTTTAATATAATATTGTCTTGGGCGGTTGGCTCAGCGGTTAGAGCACTGCGTTCACATCGCAGGGGTCACTGGTTCGATTCCAGTACCGCCCACCATTTTATCAAATAGGTTCAAAAACAACTAGTGTTCTTTATCTTGAATTAAAAACTTCATCAATTTGAGCCTGATTTTAGTTCGAGTCCACTACCGCTTTATACGTTTAGTCAGTTATTTCAGACACTACAAAGGTTTATTCATCTTTCACCTCATCGCTTTTCCCAAGCAGATGAGCTACACCAACCACCCTCTCGATTGGAACGACAAAGGCTATTCCTGCCCCGGGCTTTTCTAGATCACAACATTGAACGATCTCCTGGAGTATCGTTTCACTCTTTTCAGGATAAACAACAGACAAAACAATATCTTTTTCGGGTTCGATAGGAATACCCAGTATCTTCTGCTGTTCGTGCACGCCTACTCCTCGTCCAATCAATATTGTCCCCCCTTCAGCTCCAGCCTTTATCGAAGTCTCAAGAACCTTGTCTCCCCATCCCTTTCTCACGATAGTAATAATCAGAGATACCTTCATCATGGTGTCACCCCCTATACCGATTTCTGACCCGAATAATAAAGCCAAGTGTCATGACTGAAATGATCGGCGCCAGAGCTATCAACGCTACTAAACCTAAACCGTAGACAGCCATGTTTTCGCCACCAGCAGCCGATGCTAAACCTAACCCAAGTCCCAGCAGGAATGTATTCGCCATTGGTCCCGTAGCCACTCCTCCAGCATCAAAGGCAAAACCGGCAAATTCTTTCTTGGTGAACCAGACCATTACTATAGTAAGTAAGTATCCGGGAATCAAGATGTACAAGAGAGGTATTTGATAGACAACTCTGGCCAAGCCCAGCGTTACAATAATAGCCACTCCAATACAAATTGCAATAAGAACAGCATTTTTACGAATAGACCCGGCAGAAGCTTCTTCAACCTGATCGCACAAGATTCGTACCGCCGGTTCACTCCAGGTGGTGATAAAACCGAGCAAGAATCCGAATGGGATTACCAGCCACTTGTAATCAAAATTCCCCAGAGCCTCTCCGATAGCTTTGCCATAAGGTAGGAATCCTATTTGTACTCCTAGTAAAAACAGAAAGAGACCTCCAGCAGCTATCAGAGTCCCTTTTAGCAGATTAATGACATAGCTTACTGGCAATTTTAAGAACAAAGCCTGAAATATCGCGAGAATCGCCAAAAGAGGCAATATTGCTTCTACCACACCCCGTGCGGTGCTTATCAAGGTGTAAAGAATATTGACTCCGCTCAATGTACTATCATCCCCATAATCATAACGGCAATAATCGGTCCGATCGAAGCCAGTCCGAGCAGCCCAAAACCATCTGAAATCGCCGACCGGCCTGCCATGACCGAACTAAGCCCGATCCCAAGGGCTATGACTATTGGTGCGGTTAACGCTCCAGTAGTAACACTGCCTGCATCAAACGCTAACGAAACAAACTCAGGAGGCGTGAAAAACGAGAGGAGGATTACGATTAGATAGCTAGCAGTCAGAAGATAGGCAATCCGAAATCCTAGGACAATACGCATAATTGCCATCGTCACGAAAAAAGCCAAACCAATACCTATGATATAGGCGAGACTGCCTTCAGGTAGCGTCACCTCGCTGATCAGGTCGGCTTGCCTGGATAGGACCAAGACATCCGGCTCCGCGATGGTAGTCGAAAAACCTATGAGAAATGCGACAGCTATTATCAGCCATATGGAACGCTTCTCGATTAGCCCAGCCCCAACAGTTTTTCCTGCTGGCAGGATACCAACCTCGATGCCGATCAAGAAAAAAATCATACCCGCGATTACCAATATGGTACCAACTAGAAACTGGATAAATACGCCGGCTGAAGCTCTCACAAATGTAAATTGAAGGATAATCACAACAATGATCAATGGAGCAATTGCTCTTATAACTTCAAATGATGTATCTTTGAGTAGCTTGCGCACAGGTGATTACTCCCTTTAAGTTCAAGAACGAGGCAATGATATTCTAACGAACAAAAGCTCTGATGGTCAAATACAAATGTTCCTGAAAAATGACTTTTGGTTTTAATTAAATGCTGAGGCTGAATACCAAATTAAGTCACAGTTTTTATCATTTATTGATACCTCATCTCCAGTCGAGGTAATTCGAGCCAGTGTTATAAACTGAAAACTAATTCAAATGTACGAGTTCTGTCTACCGTACAGTACCGCCCACCATTTTTATAAATAGCCTCGGAAACGATAAACATTCGTTATTCTGAATTAAATATCTTATCTATTTGAGCCTGATTTTTTGTTTGAGTCCTTTACCGACTCATCTTTTTACAGTGGTATTCTGAATACTGCATTGTGAATATCATTCGCTCATATTGTTTTATTTCAGCTTAAAGCAAAGCAAGTGTACAGCCCACCACTGGACTTGAACTAATTGAACTTTTTTATCCAGAAGTTGCCAGAAAGTTGCTTTTCAGTATATAGGTACGAACAATTTTACAGGGAGACAACCTTACCCGTGCAAAAAAACCATAATTTTTGCATGATAACTATAAGCCTTTTTATACCGAGAGCCAAATTTCGCGGTTGGCCCAGTACCTGATTCCTTTTTCAGTCCATTATTCCTTGACGACAACAGTATCAGCAAGCCAGAAGGGACCTTCGATCCCATCATAAAATGTAGAGGAAATCGTCTTTTGGCGTGCGGTATAAGCATTGACTTCATAGCCGGGAATAATCAGTGTGTCGCCAACACGAGCGATAGCCGTATCGCTATCTCCGTACTTAATCCAGACGGTATCGGTATCCGACCATCCCCAGTACTCAAATGGCCAGAGAATCAGATATCCATCAATCCGTAGCAAACCCTCTTCCAGTACCAGTTTACCCTCGATTTGTTGAGTTGTCTCCAGCTTTTCGGTTTGCTGTTGACGTGGGAAAAGATACGCGATCCGGTAAGGCCGGTAATCTTCCATTAAAGAGACATCCAGGTTAATTGAGACCGGCCCCTGTATATATCCATCCTTGCTTCCCACAGCAATAATTAATGTGAGTTTTTCCGGTGTCGCCTTATTTTCCCATACATAATCTGCATCTATGACCAGGATTCCCTTACGCACGTCATTCGTTGGGTTTTCACCGAATGAACGGCTGCCAATAAATGCTATGTTTCTCCCACCATGCTCAGGTTCGCCGCTAACCCACACGCTGGCCAAATTAGAATAGTATGGTTCATTAATCTCCACCAGTGAGTTATTAATATGAGTGACCTTCCATCCTTCCGAAAAATAAAGGGTAACACCTCCCCAATCTTCCGGGTCTAACTCAACAAAAACGGCTACCTGTACGGTGATATCATCAGGCTTGTTAACTTCGCCACATACGAAAACGGTTCCTTCCGCCCGGGTGGTGAGACCGACTTCAGCGGCATCCAGAGAAAAATCCATGGAGTTTATAACATCTCTATTGGTGAGCGGCTCAACGTAACCTGAACTGCTGCAGGCAGATAATAGCCCCGAGAAAAGTATTAAAGTAAGACAAAAAATAGGTATAATCAATTTGTAGCGCATATGGATAGCTCCTCAGTTCCTTGTTAATACTCTAACATCACAAAATATTATTATCAAGAAAGAGGGTTTAATCGACTCTCTGTTATTTCTTTTTAGTTAAAGTCTAAAGGTTAATTCGAAAGTCTTGGTTCTGCGTATTGTACACGATAGACAACCATTTTTCGTAGCTAAATAACAAAAATGGTGTCTATACATCTAGCCGTTTTCCCCACCTGCTAACGGTTTGCTCACACTTTTAAACACTGCGTCATCAAACTTTGCCGCCGCCTGTTCCTGCATGCCTGGAATAACATGGAAATAAATATCGAGCGTTGTCTTTATGCTGGCGTGGCCTAACTGCTCGTGTGCTATTTTTGGGTGAACGTTTTGCTTAAACAATAATGAGGCGTGGCTGTGCCGGGCGTCATGAAGCCGGACGCCGGTAAGCTCGCACTTCTTCCTTAGTTTAATCCAGGCGCGGGTTATTGCCTGCGGTAAAAGTGGACTGCCGTCAAAATGGCTAAAAATGAGGTCGTTATCAGTAATGGGTGGTAATTCCAGTTCTAATCTGCGTTTATTCAGTAATTCGAAGTGTTCGTTAAGAATTGATACTGTTGATGGTGATAAAGCTATTATACGGCGCGATTTTTAAGTTTTTGGAGTTTTAAAAGTTATACGGTTTTCCGGTTTGGCGTTGGCAAGAAATTGCATTGAACGTGTTATTGATAATCGGTAAAGCAAAGGGTCGAAATCCTGCCATTTAACTCCAAATATAAATTTATGGTAAAGTAAAGTCAATACGGGCGACTAGCTATTTTTCTTGGACTCTTGTATTACAATAGCTTTAAGCCTTTTTTACTATCTTCACTGATAGCAGGGGTGATTATATGCCGAAAAGTAAAATAACTACAGGATATTCAAAGAACGGTTTACCCTACGTGCGTATTGAGGGCGGGCCGCGTGATTTGGTGATATTCGAAGGGCTGAATTTCAACCACGTGCCGCCTTCCGGGTTGCAACTCCGAATGACCGTCGGGGGCTATCTAAGTTTTACCCGACATTACACCGTATATCACGTAGGGCGAAAGCCTGGCCTTCCGAATGGTTATTCGATTAAGGAAATGGCTGATGATTATGCAGTAATGATTGAAAACGAGATGAATTCGCCAGTGGATGTTTTGGGGCTTTCGACCGGAGGAACAATCGCCCAGCAGTTTGCGGTAGACCATCCGAAACTGGTGCGTCGTCTGGTATTGGCTTCGACCGGCTACGCCCTGAGTGAAAGCGGGGCAGTTGCCCAGAGGAAAGTTATCCAATTCATCCGTCAGGGGAAATGGAGATCAGCGGCAGTAGCCATGGCTGGCGCGATGGCCTCGGGAATGGCAAGACCGGTTTTGAAGCTATTGCTATGGATGATAGGCAAGAGTATGTTTAAGTCCGCCGGAGGTCCTTCCGATGGGCTTTCGGAACTGGAGGCGGAGGACTGTTTTAACTTTAAAGAACGTTTACCGGAGATTAAAACGCCCACCCTTGTAATCGGAGGGGAGAACGATGGTTTCTATCCGATTGCCGAGACAGGTGCCGGAATTCCCTTCGCCAAATTGATTCTCTATAAAAATGCCGGGCACATGGCCAGTATGAAGCGCCGATTCAACCATGACATTCTAATATTCCTTACCGAAGAGAGTTCTCAGTTGACGACACTAAAGAGCCCTAGCTTTTAGTAATTCAAGATATCATGAAATGAACGACTATGTACCGATAATACAGCTAGTTATTATTCGAACTAGCTAACCTCTTATGTTAAAAGTCAATTCGAAGGTTTTAATTCTGTCTACCGTGCAGTACCGCCCACCGTTTTACCAGAATACGCCAAACATCTGTTAAGCTCGGCAATTTCCAAAATAATACCGATTAATACCAAACTCATTACCGGGTCGTCCCATCTCAGAGGCGACCCGGCATTATTTTATCGTTATAATATAAATATGAATTCTTCACAGGACAGTTTTAAACGACGGATACTCATCGTCATCGGGACTATCGCCCTGGGTCTCGGTATTTTAGGTATTTTCTTACCGGTTCTCCCAACTACACCGTTTTTACTTTTAGCCGCACTGTGCTATATGCGGGGCTCCCGGCGTCTTTATGAAGCTCTGCTGCGTAACCGGTTTTTCGGCAGCTATATCAGGAACTATCTGGAAGGCCGGGGTATGTCCCGGAAAATGAAAATCTGGACGCTGAGCTTCTTATGGGTTACGATTATCTGTACTGCCCTACTGGCTACAGATAATTTACTCATCAGAATTATCCTGGCTGTTGTATTAATCGGTGTGACTATCCACATACTTCTCATTAAAACATATAAAAACACGGCCGGAACAGAACCATCCGGTAATACTAAAATATGATTCCCAAATACAATACTTTTACCCGGTAATCTATTTTTTGTATAATTATTATCGTTTACACTTCAAGATTCTTAAAAAGGAGGTGACGCTGAAATGATACTCTACCGCTGATTATGAAACGGTACCGTTACAGTACGCGTGGCGTATTGTGCCTGTCCTGACGCATGGAACACTCATAGCGTTGCCTCCGCAGTAACACCAATAGATTAACCTGCGGACTCCCTCGTTATGGGTGACCTCCTGCGGAGTGGTTAAAAATATAACGAGAGGAGTTCATTTATGTCTGCGGTTTCCCGTTTCATAATGTCCCGCTGGGGACCCATTATCACCGGTCTCATTATCGGTATTCTCGCGCCGTTGCTCGTCTTCTGGGGTAATCCCGGGAATATGGGTATCTGCGTTGTCTGTTTCACCCGCGACATCGCCGGAGCACTGGGTTTACACCGGGCCGGCGTCGTTCAGTATATACGCCCTGAAATTATAGGGATGGTATTAGGTTCTCTGGTAGCCGCACTGGCTTTCAGGGAATTTAAACCGCGTGCCGGCTCAGCCCCATTCGTACGTTTCCTGCTTGGGATGTTCGCCGTTTTCGGAGCGCTGGTGTTTTTAGGCTGTCCCTGGCGGGCTTATTTGCGCCTGGCCGGCGGGGACTGGAATGCCATCTTCGGGATTATCGGTTTGATAGCCGGTATCGGACTCGGGGTTCTTTTCCTGCGTCTGGGCTTCAGCCTGGGCCGGAGCCGTCCGGCACCGAAAGCCGTCGGCTGGATATTACCGGTTATTATGGTCGTTTTACTTGTTCTCCTGCTGGTTGCACCGCAGTTCGGCCGCGATGCTGACGGCAATCCCATTGGACCTATCTTCTTCTCAACTACCGGACCCGGCAGTATGGCTGCCCCGATTATCATTGCTCTGGTAGTAGGGCTGGTCATCGGATTCCTGGCACAACGAACCCGTTTCTGCACCGTCGGTGCGGTGCGTGATGCTATTTTACTCCGCGATTCGCGTTTACTTTTCGGCGTAGTGGCATTGATTGTCGCTGCTTTTATCACCAATCTCATTCTGGGACAGTTTCACGCCGGGTTTACCGGCCAACCGGTGGCCCAGACTAACCAGTGGTGGAATGTCGGCGGCATGGCTTTAGCCGGTCTGGCTTTCACTCTGGCCGGCGGTTGTCCCGGCCGCCAGCTCTTCCTTTCCGGCGAAGGTGACACTGATTCAGCAATGTTCATTATGGGCATGCTGGTCGGTGCCGGTGTTGCTCATACCTACAATATGGCCAGTTCCACCGCCGGTCCCGGCATATACGGCCCGGCTATCGTGATTACCGGATTGGTAGTCTGTTCCGTCATCGGCTTAACGATGCGGGGGGCAAAGGCTTAGGAGGAAAAATGTCAGAAACAAAAATTATCGACGCCCGCGGACTGTCCTGTCCGCAGCCGGTTATGTTAGCCCGGCAGGCGATTCAAAAAATCAGTAAAGGTTATCTCGAAGTACTGGTAGATTCCGGCACCGCTAAAGAAAACGTTTCCCGTCTGGCGAAGAATGCCGGCTGGAAAGTAAATCTTGAAGAGCAGCCGGACGGCAGTACCCGGATAGTTTTGCAGAAATGATTTACCTGGATAATGCGGCAACATCCTGGCCGAAGCCGCCGGCCGTCTTGAAAGCAATGGTTGAGGCTCTGGAGCTTGCCGGGGGTAACCCCGGCCGCTCCGGGCACCGGCTTTCTATCGCGGCGGCCAGAATAATTTACGATACGCGTGAGGAAATCGCCCGATTTTTCGGTATTGCCGACCCGCTCAGGGTGATTTTCACAGGTAATGCAACGCACGCCCTAAATCTGGCATTACGGGGCATGCTTAAACCGGGTGATGAAGTAGTTACGGACTCAATGGAACACAACGCGGTAATGCGCCCGCTGCGTTATCTTGAGAAACAGGGCGTCCGTTTACACATCGTCCGCTGTGCTGCCGATGGGACACTCGATATTAATAACCTGGCGGCAGCCGTAAATTCAAACACCCAATTAGTAGTCTTAACTCATGCCAGTAATATAACAGGCACTATACTACCTATCGCCGAGGCGTGTACGGTTGCCCATAAAGCCGGGGCGTTAGTCCTCGTGGATGCGGCACAGTCTGCCGGGGCGATACCCATCGATATGACAAGGATGGGCATCGACCTTCTGGCTTTTACCGGGCATAAAGAGTTGCTGGGGCCAACCGGTACCGGAGGGTTGGTTATCTCCGACAATTTCGAAATTTCACGGATTGAGCCATTGATACTCGGTGGTACCGGCAGCCGTTCCGATTCGGAAGAGCAGCCGGACGACCTGCCGGATAAATACGAAAGCGGCACCGCTAATCTGGCCGGTATTGCCGGTCTCGGAGCCGGGATTAGATGGATAAACGAACACGGTATCGATGATATAAGAGTTCACCATCAGAAGTTAGTCCGATATCTGACCGAGAGTCTATCCGCCATTCGCGAAGTGAAAATATACGGTACACTCAATCCGGAAAACTCAGTCGGAATTGTATCTTTCGCGATAACCGGCAAACGAGTTTCAGAAATAGGATTGAGATTAGATGAAGAATTCGATATATTATCCCGGGTAGGCTTGCACTGTGCTCCGGCCGCTCATAAAACCATCGGTTCTTTTCCGGAGGGAACAGTGAGATTAGCCCCGGGAATTTTTACTACTATCGATGAGCTTCAATCAGTGGTAAATGCCATAAACAGGATAGCAAAGTCATGACACACTACGGAGTTATTTTATTTCATACTACTTCCGCCGTAATGCGGGCGGAAAAACTACTCATAAAAGCGGGTTATGATACCAAATTAATCCCTACTCCAAGGCAATTTTCCAGCGATTGCGGCATAGCCTTAAGGTTTACCTGGAACCAAATTGAGCAGGTAAAAGCTACCCTGGAAAAAGACAAAGTAGAGTTTGATACCTTACATCCTCTTGATACGAAAGACGTGTGACCCCCTACTTTTATTTATTTCATTATGGTATATTCAACATAGTTTAACTAATCCGCAAAAAGGGAGGTCAGACTATGGATTTCACTGCATTCAACGAGAGAATGATTACCGACGACAGCATTAGACTTTACGGCGTCGGTAAAGAAATACTCGGCTATGAATTCAATCTGCGATACCCGACTTACCGCGGCACCTGGGTGTGTAATATCGAGAAACTGGCAGTGGAAGTCGATGGGGAAACCGTACTCCAGAAAGACTTACGTTTTGGGGTGAACGGTAAGTGGTTTTTACTGAGTGAAATTAAAGAGCTTTATAAGGAATACTGGTTCACCACTGCCAAAGCGAATATCCGGGTGATGAAAGACGGGGGCTTAACAAAGAACCGGAAACATAAGATTGCCGTGCAGATGGACCATAAAATTCCCTATACCGGTTATTTCGGTAACTTCCTGGTAGTACACTCCGATTGTACAAAAAACCTGCCTGTAGAAAGGAGTTGAGTTATGGCTAAAGGAAAATTGAAATTCGGGATTTCTCTTTACAGTTTTGCCGACTCCTTCAGCGACTACCGGTTGGATATGGAAGGCATGCTGCGTACGGCACATGAAATCGGGGCGCAAGGCATATCTATCGTTGCCGCCCAGCACGCCCCCGAATACCCCTATATTTCCGATGAATGGCTCTACAATTTCCGGGATTTGATGGGAAAATATAAATTGGAACCGGTATGCTGGGAGGGTTACCTCGATGTCGGAATGCGTGCCGATAGAGATTTAACCACCGAAGAAAAACTGGAGTTCACCCGGAACGATATTATCTACGCCAAAAAAGCCGGGTTTAAAATGATGAAGACCCAGCATTCGATTTCCCCCGAGTTATTCAAGAGCATGCTGCCGTTCTGCAAGCGCTTCGACGTAAAACTTTCCATCGAATTGCATGCCCCTCATAATATCCATGTGCCGGTCTGGCAGGAATATCTAAAAATATTCGCCAAATCGGACGGGTATCTCGGCTGCGTTCCCGACCTGGGCGTTTGGCAGCATTTCCCTCACCAATTACATATCAATCAGGCACTGGATGCCGGAAGCCGTAAAGAAAAAATCGACCTGATTCTGGAGATGATGAAGCAGGGCAAAACTTTAGAAGACGTTCTTAAATTAAAACTAAGCAAGGTGGAAAAACAGTACACCGAAGAGTTTTATCATAAATTCGGGCATCCGGCCGACCTAGCGGACTTGCCTATCCTGCTTAAATACGCCACGATGATTCACGGGAAATTCTATTATCTGGCACCGAACGCGAAATATGATCCCTGTGTCCCGTTCGATAAAATTATGCCGGCGATTCGGGAATCCGGCTATGATAAATTCATCGTCGCGGAATACGAAGGACATCACTACAGCATCCGCGAGGATGATATCGCCCAGTGCCGGCGGGCTTTAACCCTGATGAAAGATTTATATAATAACGGGTAAACCTCCGAAACCGGAGGTTTACCCGTTGCACAACCTATGTCTTCTTACTTTTTTCCGGTTGTTTATTTATTTCTCTAACCGGTCTGGCTTCGATATATCCCCGATATGCCATAGGCGATAACTGGAACCTAGGACCATCCTCATCTGCCCATTGAAAACCGTATATTTCCGGGTTGTATTTTTTCATTACTTCCCAGAGGTCGCCGATGGCCTCCATGAACTTTTCATCATCATAAGGCTGCCCCTGAAAGACCATCATCTTACAGGGAGATAAATCTATAATCTCACAACCTGCGGGGATTTTCCCGGAAAAACCAGTGGGTACTTCGACACCCATAGCATAATATGATGTGCCGGTACGACGTAAATTATCCGGCAGCCACATTCCGATAGGCTCATATAATGCCTCTTTAACGGTTGAGAGTTCATCCCAGACATCACAGCCCAACTCCTCACTATATCCAAAATAATCGTTAGCCTTAATACCCCGTCTGATAATCAACTTTCGGGCAGGACGGTCAACAACCTGGACAAACACTGTATTTACATTTGTTTTACTCGTCATAACCTTATCTCCTTTTTGTAATTTAAGGTAGTAGTCAGCAAGCCGGGCAGGCATAAAAAGCTTAATCTGAGGGCTGCTTTTCCTGTAATATTTCGGACTCATACCGAATTGTTTTGAAAATGCCCTGGTAAATCCTTCGTGAGAACCGAATACAAAATCAAAGGCAACATCGATAACCCGAACACCACCATCCTTTAGTTTCTCGGCTGCCCGGGACAGCCGTAGCGACCGGATATAATCGAAGGGTGTCTTCCCGGTTAAATCCTTAAACACTCTGGCGGAGTGCCAGGGAGAATAACCGGCTATTTTTGCCAGATTTTGTAGAGAAATCGGCTCCAGAATATGCTCATCGATATATTTCTGCATACGCCGGACCGCCCTTACTTTTTCCCAGCTTTCCGTACTTTTACCTCACAGACGAAATATACCATTTATAATAATACTATTCTTGATTAATTTTGCTAACATTTTATAATATCTGCATATTAGATATCAGCCCGACTTGCCCTCGGAACTATATAATTTTTATAATTAGGTAATTTCCCGATGAGGTCTAGATGATTAAACCATTTAACGGTAAAATCCCCAAAGTAGCAGAATCTGCCTGGGTAAGCGAGACCGCTTGCGTTATCGGAGATGTTACCATAGGCGAATACTGCTGTCTCTGGCCCGGTGTGGTCGTCCGCGGGGACTTCGCTCCCATCACCATCGGGGATAATACCGATATCGAGGATAACAGCGTGCTACACGTTAAGGCCCGAATGAACATCGGGAAAAACGTCGTTATCGGACATAACACGGTGATTCACTGTACCGGAATCGGTAATAATACTATTATCGGCAATAATGCCACCATATTGGACGAAACCGTCATCGGAGAAAGATGTGTGATTGCCGCCGGTGCGGTGGTAACTCCCGGCTCGCAAATACCGGATGAGTCTTTCGTTACCGGCGTTCCCGCCGTAGTGAAACGAAAAGTTAATGCCGCCCAGGCCGACCTCGTCGCCGAACATTACCGGTATTACACTAAAGAATACAAGAAACTATACAAAGAGTGGAAAATCTAATCAGATTCTTAGCATAATTCCGTATAACATAGCAGTTTTAGTACTATTCCATTTGCATTAATCAAGGGAAAAGATTATTATTTTAAGGTCTTAATTGTATTTAACATCGCATTGTTAAAAAATAATATACGTAAGGAGAGTATTTTATGAAGATTCTGGGATTAGCCTGCGGTACCAAGATGGGAAACACCGAAATATTGCTCAAGGAAGCCCTTATGGGCGCCGAAGAGATGGGAGCGGAAGTCGAAATTTTGCGTATGCTCGACCTCGTAATCCCGCCCATTTTCCTGGCAAAGAAAGAAACCCCGGGACAGCCGGATGCCGGACCGATGGCAGCTTTCGGCGACCCGAACGCAAAAGATGATGCCGACTTTTTATGGCAAAAATATCTCGAATGTGACGGCATTATTCTTTCGGCACCGGTTTACACATTCACCCCTCCCGGATATTTAATCTCTATCCGCGATAGGGTCTTCTGCCCGAGAGGCGATATCGCCGGTGTTTTAGGACGCATGGAAGCCGGCAGCAAAGTGGACGAACGGGAACTCAAGGTCCGTTCCGGAGGTATTATCTCCCTCGGCGGTGCTATCACCCCGCACTGGGTTTCCATGGGCTTGCAGCTTCTTTATTCCTGTATTGCAGCCCCGACCGTCAACGTAGTCGACCACATGCAACTACTGGGCTCAGCCGACCATGCTGCAATCACACTGGATACCGAAGGTTTAAAACGGGCCAGAGAATTAGGGAAACATGTTGCTGAAGGCGCTAAAGCCGCCGCCGGCAGAAGTTGGGACCTCAGCTATTACAAACATCCGGAAAAGGAATTCCCGGCCAGACTGAAATGGATGGGCGGCGAACAGGGTGTTTGCCCCGTCTGCCATACCGACATGATGATAATGGGTAAAGGTCTTACGGTAGAATGTGCTCTTTGCGGCAGCAAAGGTACGATTAAAGTCGATGGAGAAAAACTTACGGTTGACTTCCCGATTGAAGAGCAACAAATTTCCCGTCTAACCATCGAAGGCAAACGAATTCATATTGCGGAAATCCGCGATGTCTCAATAGCTTACGCTCCGAAGAAAGAGGCGGCTAAGAAAAACCTCGATAAATACCAGAATTATAAATCATATTTAGTCCCGCCGAGCAAACGGTAAGCTAAAAACATAACCAAAATAGAAAAAGAGGAGGGCTTGCAGCCCTCCTCTTTTTGTTTCTCAAATGCGGGATTCTATTCTATTATAATATCGAGGCCTGAGAGCAGAGATACCGCTTCCGGCATCGAAAAACGGGTTTGTTTTAAAGTCGTGTTTTTAACATCGATAAAGTAGTTCCGGGCACCCTTGAAATCAGCTTCGGTTAAATTGGCCTTAAAAAAAAGGCTCTTTTCAAAATCGGTGTTTTTAAAATCCCCGCCGGTAAGGTCGGTCTCGATGAAATCGACTTCCTTAGCTTCGCATCCTGTTATCTTTATCTTGGGCAGTTTAAGCAGCTTGAAATTAGAGTAGTTTATCTGGCAATTATTGAAAACCAGTTCCTGTATTTTGTGAGTTTTTGTCCAATCAATACCGATAACCTTTGATTTGGTGAACTTTACGTCGATAAACCGTGAGCCTACCGGATTGATGGCACTTAAAATACAGTCATTAAATTTGCAGGTGATAAACCGGCATTTTTCAAACCGGCAATCGACAAACATGCAGCTTTCGAATTCGCACTCTTCGAAGTCTTTACCAATGACAGTCTCTTTTTCGAGAGACAATTTTGAAAGCTTCTCTTGATAAAAAGTGTTGCGGGAAAAATCCATAAGGTTATTATACAGTAATAAGGGAAAGTAAGCGTAATTTTCTTCTAGTACTCAATACCGACTCTGGCGCGGATGCCTTTTTCAAAAGGGTGTCTGATTTTCCGCATTTCGGTAACCAAATCAGCCCGCTGTATAACCGCTTCCGGAGCGTTCCTTCCGGTCAGTATAAGCTCCAGAGAGTCCGGTTTTTTATCGAGCAAATCCAAAACCTGCTGCGTAGTAATCAGTTTCAGTTGCACGGCTACAAATATTTCATCCAGTATCAGTACGTCATATTCGCCTTTTAACATCTGCTCTTCGGCAAAGGCAAACGCCCGCTTCACTTCTTCGTTTACATTTTCATGGGGCTTGGTGAACAGGTTACCGGTACTGACCTGGATAATATCAAAAGCAGGGTAGTGAGAAGCAAAAATATGTTCTCCGCCCGGAACACCTTTAAGAAATTGGATAAATCCGACACGTAATCCCTGTCCCGATGCCCGCAGAGCAAGCCCGAGTGCCGCTGTTGTTTTACCTTTACCGTCGCCGGTATATATCTGAACCAGTCCCCTGGTTTTTTCTACCATGTTATTCACCTCCGAGTATCCGATAATATTACCTGTATCGGGAATCCGAATTACCAAAACGGCTTGTTTTAACCGGCGTCGGTTTTTTCCCTGGGGACATCATAGCCGAACAAACGGATATTGCTGGGATTAATCAGCACCGCCGGACGCCCATTGGCAGGATGGGTGTACACACATTCGTCCGCCCCATAAACATCCCTGATATTGGCCGCGGTAATAACCTCTTCCGGCGTTCCCTGAGCGTGAATCCGGCCTTTATCAATCAAGACGAGCTTATCGCAATACTGTACGGCCAGGTTGAGGTCGTGCAAGGCCGCTAAAACGGCAATATTTTTTTCCACACATAATTCTTTGATTAAATTTAAAATTTCAATTTGGCGGCCGATATCCAGGTTAGCCGTCGGCTCGTCCAACAAAATCGCTTTAGTCTCTTGAGTCAAGACACGGGCAATTAAAATGCATTGGATTTCACCGCCGGAAAGCTCCGCTACCCGGCGAGCGGCCAGATGCCGGGTCATGGTTCTCTCCATCGCTTGCAGGGTAATTTCCACCTCACGCTTACTTTCATTCTGAAACATTCCGAGATGGGGATTTCTGCCCATTAAGACAACTTCGAAAGCCGTAAAAGCACTGGGCAATAACGGGACCTGCGGCACCACTCCCAAAATGCGTGCGAGGTCATGTCTCGAGATACGGCTTATATTCATCCCGTCCAGAAGAATATTCCCCCGCTGCAGCGGAATAACACGGGTCAACGCCCGGATTATCGTTGATTTGCCGGAACCGTTCGGCCCGATAAGCCCGACCAACTGCCCGGGTAAAACCTCCAGAGTAATACCCTCCAGTATAGGTTTATGTCCATAGCCAATGGCGGCATTTTGCATTTCGATTTTTATCATCGCAACCTCAGAAAATAACCTTTTTCCGGCGGCGTAAGAGATACAGGAAGAATGGAGCTCCGCAGATTGCCGTAATGACGCCGATGGGTATCTCCGTGGGAGCCTGAACCGTCCGTGCCAGTAAATCGGCGGCAATCATAAAAATGGCTCCGGTTAGCACCGAAAGAGGCAGCAGGAAACGGTGGTCGGCACCCCAGATTAACCGTACGGCGTGCGGAATGATAATGCCGACAAAACCGATGGTACCTACAAAAGAGACCGACGCTGCGGTTATTAAAGTGGCCGCCGCCAGCAGGATTAACTTTGTCCTCTCCACATTAATTCCGAGCTGCTGAGCCTGTTCTTCATCGAGCTGCATTATATTTAAAGGACGGGCGTATAACATTATAACGCCGACACCAACGACGATATAAGGCAATACCAGAGCAACGTCCGACCACTGGCTCAATGAAAAGCTGCCCATCAGCCAGAAAATGATGCCGTGCATTCTTTCCCCGCTCGTAATCACGAGATAAGAGACGATTGAAGATAACAGAGCGCTTAAAGCGACCCCGGCTAATATCAAGGTGGTGACCGGTAACGTTTTACCGCTGCGGGCGAGACCGTAAACGAAAGCCGTCGCGATAATTGCCCCGATAAAAGCGAATAAAGGAATAGTCCCCACTCCAGAGAACGCCCAGGCAGTCGGCAGCAGAAAACCGATTATCGCACCCAGGGAGGCGCCCTGTGCCGCGCCGATAAGATAAGGGTCAGCCAGCGGATTACGGAAAAGTCCCTGATAAGTCGCGCCGGCTACGGACAGTCCGGCCCCCACCAATCCGGCTAAAATCACCCGCGGCAAACGAATACCTAAAATAATCGTTTCCGTACTGTCCGTCCAAAACGGTACTATGTTCAGCAATGATAATTTGGATAAAAGAATTTGAAACGTCGTCGCCAGCGGAATTTTGACACTACCGAGAGTCGTGGCTACAGCGGCAAAAAGAATCAGAGCTATCGCCAGCCCGATAATGGCATAAATGCGGCTTCGCCAGTGCAGCGAAGGTATCGGGCTGCCGTCTTTCTTCAACTCAATTTCCCTTTTCATCATTACACGCTTTTCAGGATACTATATACTACTTTTTCAGTCGGCAAATAATTCGGGGTGCATACATTTGGCAAATTCCAGTAAACCCTGGACAATCCGGGGCCCGGGACGCCCAGAAAGATTCGTATCGACACCAAGCACTCGATTATTCTGCAGGGCTGATGTTCCAGCTAATCTGGATTCGGCCAGAACATACTTTAAAGTGGCATCGGTTGCCATATCCGAACTTACGATTATTACGTCGGGATTAGCTTCGATTATGGCTTCAAGAGTTAAATCGTAATAACTGCCGTTGCTCCCACCGAGATTTATTCCACCGGCAAGCCTGATAAACTCATGTTCGAGCGTCTCCGAACCGGCTACCATTATCGGGTCATGCCAGACAACGTAATAAACGCCCGGTTTCTGGTCAGCCGTGAGGTCTTTAATTTTACCGGATATTTTATCTATCTGGTTTTGCATTTGGGACACCAGTTCAGTCGCTGCTTCTGTAGCACCGGTAATCTCCCCCACGAGAGCAATGGACACTAATACATCGTTAAGGTTTTTCGGGTCTAATCCGAACACTGTTAAATTATATTTTTCCAGTTCCGGTATAATACCGTAATATTCCTGTATCGAATCTGCCAGTATCAAATCGGGAGATAAGGCTATAATCTGTTCGATATTAGGGGTGGAATAGTCACCGGTACTCGCTATATTTTTAGCCTCCGGAGGATAATCACAATAATCGGTTACTCCCACGACTTTATCTCTCAGGCCCAGCGCAAATAATATTTCCGTATTGCTGGGGGAGAGAGACACGATACGCTCCGGTACCTTATTAACAGTCACCATCCGGCCTAACTGGTCGGTCAAAGTAAGCGGGAAATTTTCCGTTGCGGTAGTCACTGTAGATGTAACGGTGTTAGTAGAAGTAATAGTAGCGGAAGTTGTCGTAACACCGCCGCAACCGGCCATAACCAATAAAACTAATACCAATCCGATTAATAATACTGAACCCTTTTTCAACCGTTCTCCTCCTGTTGTTTGAATAAAAAAATCCCCCTGCTCGACAGAACAGGGGGATTTACTAAATAAATAAATCCCACCCCCATACTCCGCGGAGGCAGACTAAATTTTAACCAAGGCCGGCGTTCTGACTATACAGCAAGCGGGACTGTGCCGGAATTACACCGGCTTGCTTTCCATTTAAGCCACAGGCACCCGGTTATCAATATTCAATTACCAAAACTATAACAGACGTATTGTTGGCATGTCAATGGTAAAAACTTTACTTTATATTCCCGATTCGGGAATTATTTAATTCCGCCGGCAAGGCTTTAGGCACCCCGGCAAACAATAGTGTAAATGCACCGAGTCCGGATAAAACCGTAAAAAGAATAAAGGCAATGGTATATTTCCCGGTGCTGTCGTAAATCCATCCGGTAAATATGGGTGCAGCAAATGATATTGGTGCCGAAATAATCGTCGCCAGTCCTTGAACCTTACCATAAACTTTACGGCCGAAATAACGAGCCCTAATCAGAATGTCCAGCGGAGTATAAACCGCCGTACCCATACCGAATAAAGCTATTAATACGTAGACTCCTGCAATACCGGGAATCGCTAGAAGAGCTGCCATGCCTAATGTCGCCAAGGCTAGAGACCCAGCCATTAAATACCTTATTTGTTCTTTTTTAAGCCGGTCGGCAACGATGCCGCTCAGTATTCTCGAAGGCAGGCCGATGAATGACATAACTGCGAGCATTACCCCGGCGGATGTCGCCGTTATTCCCCTATCCGTAAGATAGGGCACCAGATGCAGGCTGAAGCCACCCCAGGTAATAGCCATGAAGACCCATGTCAGATTGATTATCCAGTAAGAAGGAGTACGAACAACCTGTCCGAACTTATATTCAATTTCCTGGGCGTTTGCGGCATATTCCTGTCCTGAAGTTACCATTTCCTGTTCACTCTGCCGGGCACCGTGTTTTAATGCCGCTCCGTCCGGCAGCCACCCGTAATATTCAGGCCTTTTAGACTTCACAAAAACCAATAACACGGGAATACTACACAGAGTAATGATACCCCAGATTAACGCAGTCTGCCGCCATCCTTGCGTTTCAATCAGCCAGGTGATTAAAGGCAATATCGCACTGGTAACCGTCCCGATAATACTAAACCTGATACTGAAAGCTAGACCTCTCTTACGCACGAACCAGTTGGCTAACATCGTATCGATAGATATCGATACCGATAAAGCAAGCCCGATGGTGATGACCACCCCCCAGATAATATAATATTGCCATGGATTTTGTACCCAGCTTAGAGCTATCATTCCGATGCCGGCAATTAAAGTACCGGTAAAGACTACCCATCTGGCGCCGAACCTATCGGAAAGCCAGCCTGCCAGAGCAAAAGCGCCTCCGTTAACTAGCGTACCAACACCGGAAGCTACCGAAGCACCGGTACGGTCCATATTAAGATCAGAAGCGATAGGTTTAAAAAGCAGTGAAGCCGCCCCCGTCAGACCGCCGTTAATGGTAGTGACAAAGCTAGTAATTATGTTAATCCACCAGCCAAAAAACAGCTTACGGGGTTTCTTCATCGAATTGGTTGTTCCTCAAGCTTATATCCAGATACGTGCAGTAATTACCCTATCTGTGGTTAAATTCCGACGTATATTTCTAAACTATTGTTGCAGATATCGCTTTTAATTACTATTTTTGCGGTAATACAAATGTAGCAGTAACCCGACGGAAATGTCAATTGATTAAAAGGGTTAAAAAGTGCTGGATATATTAACCCTTAACCCAGGTTAATCGCTTTATTAAAGATGCGGTGAAATTGAGGTGCGGATGACAGGTCTATATAATCGACTTTTGTGCCTATCTCTTTTGCCGTTTCTCTATACCGGCGGGATATCAAAGAAAGTTTAGCTCCCATCCCGGCGGCGTTGCCTATCTGCCGGAAAAGGTTTAAGGGCAGGTCCGGCAGCATTCCGATAGCGACCGCACTGGCCACATCGATATACGAGCCGAACGCCCCGGCGATTAAGATCATATCGATATCCTGATGCTGTAATCGATTCGATTCGAGCAGGACTTCTATTCCGGTACGAATAGCCCCTTTAGCAAGTTGTAACTCACGGACATCCCGCTGGGTGAAAGTAATATCGGGATGAGTTTCATCCGATTTCTCGCCATAAACTAATACGAACTCACGGGTATCATTCGCTTCTCTGACTCTGGCATGGGACAGCATTTTGCCGCTTTTAGCCACAAT
>CAZJQF010000015.1:0-3434 GCA_964547925.1 uncultured Dehalococcoidales bacterium | reverse complement strand
CCGATATCACGGGCTTTTACGTCCAATGCTGTACTCACCGCCGGTACATACGGTGCTCTGGCAAGCTGACCTACCGGCAAACGTAAAAACAAGTGATGCATCGCCGTATTCGCCACCAGTACGGCATCGACAATATCTTTCGGAGACGCTTTAACCTCAGCACACATTTCCGCCGCCGCCTCGTTTAATGCGGTTACTACCAGTTCCTGAAGTAGTTTCGCCTGTTCCAGAGACCGGTTGGCCAGTGCCATCCGGGCAATAATATCTTCGCCGTATGAAATTTGCGGGTTCATCAACCCGCGGATAGCCAGCGTCTTACCTGAAGTTAAGTCCATCAGATAAACCGCAATTTTTGAAGTACCCAGATCAACTGCCAGACCGAGTGATCTCGTCTTCACAGGTAACAAAGCGATGACTTCTTTTTCGTGAACAGATGCCTGAATCTGCCACTCCCCCTGCCTTAATACCGGTGAAATTTCCTTTAAAACGTCGATATCGTAACTATCTATTTTTATCTTGTTATTTTTTACTAAGAAGTCCGTCAGTCTTTCCGCATCCGCCCTCAAATCGGCCAGACTGGCAGCCTCCAGTGATACCGGATAAGATGTAACTACCGGAGAGGGTTTGACGGTTATTTCTTCGCCTTCCACCTGAGTCCGCTGCGGGGTGGAAAGGGATTGGGGAGGAATCTTAACGACAACGTCCGATAACGGAACAGTCCGGCAAGCCAGACGGTACCCTTTCGCCAGCATGTCGGTATTGATATGATGAAGTTCCGAATCGACAGGTGGTGTGACTTTACCTTTAACAACCTGTACCAGGCAATGACCGCAATCTCCGATACCGCCGCAAATACTGACAATTTCCACCCCGAGATAACGGGCACAATCCAGCAGTGAACTACCGGCGGCACATTCACCGCGCCGGCCGACCGGCTCGAAATCGACTTGAAAGGATGTCATATTAACTATAATAGCCGTATTCTCTGGTTGCGTCTACCCAGACTCTTACAAGCTCCGGATTAGCATAATCCATCACCGTATTCGGTCCCATAATATAACCGCCGCCCTTGCCGACTTCCGCTATCAGTTTTTTCGTGAGTTCCCGAACCTGATTGGCTGTCCCGGTTTGTAATAATGAAGCCGGCATTCCGCCGCAGATACACATCGTATTTCCGATAATTTCTTTGGCCCGAAATAAATTTGTCCGGTCAAAAAAGCCTAATATCTTCCCTTTGGGCAACTCTGCCAGATATTCCAACCGCTCGTCCCAGGTACCTTCCCAAAAAATAAACGGAATTAACCCGGCATTAATAACGGCTTCAATCAATTGTTTTAAAAACGGCCAATAAAAAGTCTCGAATTGTTCGAGGGACATAAAACCGTCAGAGCCCCGGTGTAACGGAATAAAGACCAACGGTTTCTTTTTTGTGGCTGCCGTACTAACGGCCGAATTAATAGTTATCGGTAATATTGCTTTCTGAGCGGCGATAAGCTTTTCAGGACAGCGATACATATCCAGCGTGGTGCCTCGCATACCGCGAAGGAAGTCGGATATAGCATCGAAGGGAGCTTGAGCCGTTCCGGATATCAATACCGGAAATCCCATATTTTCCAGCTTATCCGACAACTTTTTTGCGGCCTTACGGAATTTCGCATTCTTCCTGATAACTTTACTCAAGACATTAAATGCTTTGGAAAGAGCCGGGTCATCGAGGGTACCGATTGAACTTAAAGGGCTCAGACCAAGCTTTTTTAAAGGAGGTAAAGAAGTAAGCCCTTCTAATCCGCCATAAAGACGAGGCCAGTATTTACGGATTAAAAAATCGCCGGGGTCGTTAATAAAAGTATCATACTCGTCAGCACTAATATGTTCATATTCAACGAATTGAAACGGGTCGTTAATACCTATGCCGTGCCCCGGCCATTTATAGATGCGGCTGCAAAGTAATGAATTGGCTTCAACATCTACAGTCAAAAAGTTAGCCCCGAAATCAGGTTGATATTCCTGATAGGTTACTTCATTTGCAGAGTGCCATTTATCCAGGTCTTCAATGGCGTCTTTAAAAGATATTTTGGTGTATGTAGCCGGGAACATACCCAAGGAAAAATACATCGGCACCCGGTCAGGTTGCTTCAAAGCTACCGCATCTAAAACGCGCTGTTTTCTCTGAGCTAAAATTTTCGCCGCTTCCTTAGACATATACACACTCCCTGAGCCTTCAATTATCAGACTTTTATCTGAAAATGCGAATTCCGGATATAATAAAACGCATCATACACTCCGGCTGGAAGGTATTAATCATCCACCGCCCGGTATGATGCGTTTAATCATATAACTATGTCCAAGCTATCTAATTCAGTTATAAAAGCTATTTAGAAAAGCCGCAGCACCGTTAAATATCCGCAGTTACATTAAAGTCCGCGGTAACTTTACTGCTGTTATTAACCCCTGTTATTTAGCGCCGACCCACATTTTTGATAGAGTCACCGCTGATACGGCATCTTTGCCGTAGGCATCGGCACCGGCGTAAGTTTTAACCTGTTCGTCGGTCGTACCGCCGCCGATCATAATCTTTACGCTGTCGCGTAAACCGGCTGCCTTAATGGCTTCTACGGTCTGTTTCATCGAATCGAAAGCAACGGTAATCAGGCAGCTTAAACCGACTACCTGCGGTTTGTGCTCTTTAATGGCTTCAACAAATTTATTAACCGGGACATCGACGCCCAGGTCAATAACTTCAAAACCGTTGATGTCCAGCATGAACTCAACAATATCTTTACCGAGGTCGTGAATATCCCCGGCTACGGTGCCGAAAACGACTTTACCCAGTTTCTTCTGAGTGGTACCGGCGCCGCCGATTTTCGGTTTAACTACGGCAGAGATTTGCCGGAGGATTTCGCCGCCCATTAATAACTCTGAGATAAAATACTCGCCTTTTTCGAAGCGCTTGCCGATGCCGTCCATGGCCTCACGGCATTTATCCAGCACTTCCATCGCCGGAACACCCTTGTCCAGCATTTCATTAGCCATTGCGATAGCTTCCTGTTCCTGCATGTCGATGATTGCCTGAACGAATTTGTCCGCCATATTACCTCCTCAATTTATTATGTGTTTTAACGTTATCATCAATAAATTTGCCTGGCAAGCAAACTTACGGTTTTTACTAGTATACATTATATCGCAGGAATAATTCTATATGTTAATTACCAAATCAGGAAAAATGTCCGCCTGATTTCATAATAATATATTCGATGATATCATATAATTTACTTACTTTACCCCGTTTTTCCCAGCTTCGATTTAATGAAGTAAATATATACGCTACCGAACTACCAGTAAAAACCGGCCGGCTGCCAATATCCGGTACGATTATCACAATATTAATAAAATTAGGTTGTCTTCGGTTCTACCGATAACCGTCCGGCACGGAA
>CAZJQF010000014.1:13515-28386 GCA_964547925.1 uncultured Dehalococcoidales bacterium | reverse complement strand
GATGATGCAAAACTGGAGTAAGGAACCTGAGAAATAACCTCCGGTAAATTTGATTCATAAATCATAAATCTTATCTCATAAATTACCTCCCGTAGGGTTGTTCCCGCCTTTTTCCCTGTGCTACAATTGTTCTATTGGTTGGGGAGGGGATTCACTTACAATGTCACTGGATTCGATAATCGTTAAAGGGGCGCGGGAGCATAATCTAAAAAATGTCGATGTCGTTATTCCGCGCAATAAGTTAGTCGTTGTTACCGGTGTATCCGGTTCCGGCAAAAGTTCGCTGGCATTCGACACAATTTATGCCGAGGGCCAGCGCCGCTATATGGAATCTCTTTCGGCTTACGCCCGCCAGTTTTTGGGGCGGATGGAAAAGCCTGATGTGGATTATATCGAAGGGCTGAGTCCGGCCATTTCCATCGACCAGAAAGGCGCCAGCAAGAACCCGCGTTCTACTGTCGGCACGATTACGGAAATCTACGATTATTTCCGTCTGCTTTGGGCGAGGGTAGGCCATCCGCATTGCCCCGTCTGCGGCCGGGAAATCACGATGCAGACCGTTGAGCAGATTGTCGATGCCGTGAAAGCCTTGCCTTCCGGCAGTAAAATTATGATTCTGGCCCCGCTGGTACGCGACCGTAAGGGTGAATATCAGCAGGTTTTCGGCGATTTGCGGAAACAGGGTTATGTTCGCGTCCGCGTGGATAAGAAAATTATCGACCTTGCGGAAGAAATCCAGCTCGATAAAAATAAAAAACACTCGATTGAAGCCGTAATTGACCGTCTGGTTATCGGCGAAAGCGACAGCCAGAGCAGGATTGCCGATTCGGTGGAGACCGCTCTCAAGCTGGGTGCCGGCGTTATCATGGTTTCCATAATCGACGGTGAAGAACTGCTTTTTTCTGAACAGTATGCCTGCGTTTATGATGGTTTCAGCATCGGGGAAGTTGCCCCGCGTACCTTCAGCTTCAACAGCCCGCACGGTGCCTGTCCGGAATGCACCGGTCTGGGCGTAAAATTTGAAATCGACCCGGATTTGGTTATTCCGAACAAAGAACTATCAATTTCGCAGGGGGCTATCCGCCCCTGGCAGTGGCAGACATGGTATTACGACCAGTTGGACAGTCTGGCCCGGCGATTCGACTGGACGTTACGCACTCCGATAAAAGACCTGAATAAAAAACAGCTGGATGTTCTGCTGTACGGCGAAGGCGGTGAGCGGGAGACTTACCGTAATCGCTTCGGGCGTATCCAGACCTATTTTGACGGCTTCGAAGGGATTATTCCCCGGATGGAAAGGCTTTATCATGATACCGAATCGGAAAACTCACGGCTGGATATCGAGCGTTACATGGTTTCCCGGCCTTGCCAGGTATGTAACGGCAAGCGTTTGAAACCGGAAGCCCTGGCGGTGACTATCGGCGGGAAAAACGTCATCGAAATTTGTGAGATGCCGGTGAACCGCATACTGGAATGGGTGATGGCTCTCAAGGATGACGGCAAGCAGGGTGTTTTAAGCGAGCGGGAGCAGGTGATTGCCCGCCAGATTATTAAAGAAATCCAATCCAGACTGGGCTTTTTAAAAGATATCGGTCTGGAGTATTTAACTATCGACCGTGCCTCAGCCACTTTAAGCGGCGGTGAAGCTCAGCGTATCAGATTAGCCACGCAAATCGGCAGCGGCCTGATGGGCGTGCTTTATATTTGCGATGAACCTACGGTAGGTCTGCATTCCGCCGATGACCACCGTTTAATCGAAACCTTAAAACGTCTGCGGGATTTGGGTAATTCCATTCTCATTGTCGAGCATGATGAAGCGATGATGCGGGCGGCCGATTATATTATCGATATGGGTCCTGGGGCGGGTGAGCACGGCGGTAAAATCGTCGCTACCGGCACTCTTGCGGAAATCGAAGCCAACCGGGTTTCGATGACCGGACAATACCTTAGCGGCGGGATGCAGATACCCTTACCCCGCAAACGCCGTAACGGCAACGGTAATCAAATTGTTATCAAAGGTGCCGGCCAGAACAACCTGAAGAATATCGACGTGAAAATACCGCTCGGCCGGTTCGTTTGCGTGACCGGGGTTTCCGGCAGCGGCAAGAGCACGTTAATCGATGATGTGTTGTATAAGAACCTGGCGAAGAGACTATACGATGCCCGGGAGCCGGGCGGCAAATGTAAATCTATCGAGGGCATTGAGAATATTGATAAGGTAATCAATATTGACCAGTCGGCTATCGGGCGGACGCCGCGCAGCAATCCGGCCACTTATACCGGCGTTTTCAGCTTTGTGAGAGAGCTTTTTGCGACGGTGCCGGAAGCCCGGATGCGGGGCTACGGACCGGGACGTTTCTCTTTCAACGTAAAGGGCGGCCGCTGTGAAGCCTGCCACGGCGAAGGCTTTATCGAAATCGAAATGCAATTCCTGCCCGATGTTACCGTGCCGTGCGAGGTCTGCAAAGGCAAGCGTTATAACCGCGAAGCTCTGGAAATTAAATTCAAGGGTAAGAATATCGCGGAAGTGCTCGATATGACGGTCGAAGAAGCTTTGGTCTTCTTTGAGCATTTTCCCAAGATTAAGAATAAGCTGGCAACTTTGAACGATGTAGGTCTGGGGTATATCAGGTTAGGCCAGCCCGCTCCGACGCTTTCCGGCGGCGAAGCCCAAAGGGTGAAGCTGGCGACTGAGCTCTCTAAACGTTCGACGGGCAAGACTCTTTACATTCTCGATGAGCCGACCACCGGGCTTGCTTTCAGTGATGTGGCTGCTTTATTAACAGTTTTACAGCGGCTGGTGGATGCCGGAAATACCGCACTGGTTATCGAGCACCATATGGACGTAATCAAAAACGCCGACTGGATAATCGATTTAGGTCCGGGTGCCGGCGACCGCGGCGGCTATATTATCGCTACCGGTACGCCGGAGCAGGTGGCGGCTAACCCGGAATCGGCCACCGGAAAGTATTTAAAAAGTTTTTTAGAAAAAGCGTGTCCGGTGAAATAACATGGCCAAAACCTACCGGTACAATCAAATTTCAAATGAATTAGACCTCCACGCTTTAACGGTCGATGAAGCGATAACAAAGCTGGACCGTTATCTTCACGACGCCTTCCGTTCCGGCTATTACACCGTGAGAATCGTGCACGGTAAAGGTACGGGAACATTAAGAAACGCCGTGCGGCAATATCTGGAAGGACACTCTCTCGTAAAATCATTCCGCTGGGGAGAACCGCGGGAAGGCGGTATCGGTGTTACGGTAGTGGAGTTAGCGGCGGAATAACAAGAAATAACTATTTTATATATAAAGAAACCCCGGGTAACTAAATCCACGGGGTTTCTTATTTTTTAGTGTGGTGTTAAAGGTTATTGATATTTATCCCTGAGTTCCTGAGCCATCCTCGCTGGTTAATTCATATTCGAAGTACATGCCCCAGTTGGTACCGAAATTTAAACCATTGCCCCAGCCGGTTTCGGACTGAGGAACGAAAAGGGTCCCGGAATCCAGGTCGGCAAAGTATTTGCCAATGAAAGGTAATAAATTAGCCGTTCCAGTCGCCTTATCAACCGTGTAAAATTTTCCGGTTCCATGGTTCGTTCCATAGAGAATTCCGTTTGAACCGTAAGCAAGTTGCAGGTCAAGGGAGTTAGAGCCAGCGAATACGTTATACTCCCCGGTTGTTATATCCAGCGAGAAAAACATTTGAGGCGATACTCTGGTGCTGCCGTATAACATTCCACCCGGTAAAATTACGAAGTCACCAAAAGTGAACTTGGTTGCGGTATCAGGGATAGTTTGTACTGCCACAGGTGTAAATGGAGCCGTAGAAGGATCAACGATTTTCATCAATACGGAGGTGTTCTCTGCGATGTAATAATAGGCTCCTTCATAAAAACAGGCTCCTACTACCGACCCGGTAATGTCCCCCAGTTTGGTTAAGTCTCCTGTGGTTATATCATAAGACCATAAAGGAGAAGGAGAGATATTTACAGCAGGGGGTGCAGTAAAATATAGTTTGTTGCCGGCAGGATCAAATGCCAGTGCATTTGTATAGCCGGTACCGTTATTTACATCACTAGCTCCGCCCGTAATCTGCTTTAAGAGAGTGAACGTGCCGTTTACGGCATCTATTTGGTATAACCCCTTTGGCCCTCCGGTTACTGCGGATGATCTGACGCCATAAATTATTCCGGTAGCTTGTCCGACGGGTGCATTACTTACTACCGCATGAGCGGCAATACAAACCTCATCAAGGCCAGTTACACCGGGAACACCTGATGCAATCATAACCCCTGTAGGTTTACCTTTACTATTTACCTGCATCGAATAACTATCAATGCTATTAAGTGGGATTACATAAAGAACTTCTATATCCGGTACTCCGGAAGCGTCGTCGTCATTATAAGGGAATTGTCCTGGAGTACTGGTTGGAGGTGGATTCTTAGCTACATACAACTGTGTATTCGTAATAATCCAATCGTTATCGGTAATCATATATTTGACGTAAAGATCGGTGCCGTCATCCCATACTTGTACTTTACCCACAACAATATCCTGGTCAGCGATCAGGTTAACCTCATGCGGGGCACTTTCAGTAGCTGCCATTACCGCTGATGGTATAACTAGTCCTAATAGGAGAACGAGTGATAGTGTGAAAAATACAATTTTTTTCATATATTAACAAATACCCCCTTTTTTATTTGGTTGCGTTATTAACTGTATTAAATATATTATTTGGGTCCGCACCTCCTCAAGTTAATTCATCCTCCCCCATCCTTGCTAACAAAAAACCGACCTTATTACCAGGCCGGTTTCACTACTCGCTCCTTATCCCCCAAGTGACCAAAATACAGGAGATAATTCCCCGCTTCCTTCCGTTTATCGCTGGTCAAATTACCAACCTCTTTTTATTTCCTAATTAACAATCCCCCCGACTAATTCTTCTTATACTGTAATTTCAACATATTAACCAAATATTTACCGTTATGGCAATATATATTAACAATATTAACCAGATTGTAACCTTGCGACAATAAGTAACTATACTCAATTATGATTCGGAAAGTCCTTAATGAGTAATCATAAAATTTGCTAATTACTTATTGCGATATTGCTAATAACTTGCGGTCGTGGGGGACGGGGCAGGGGCAAGCCCATCTGCTTGTCATTGCGAGAATCTCGATGAATGAAATGAATCGAGACGAAGCAATCTAGTTAGTCTACGACATCAAATTCAAAATCCGAATCTCGAATCTCGAAATAATGTCTAAATAATAATATGCAAAAATCAGTGATAAATGGAAAATGCTAAATGGTAAATAAATAATAGCCTTTAAGTCAGAAATCGTCTTTCATTGAAACCAAGCGTATATTTTAGCTATAATTGTCTTTGTCTGTGGTGGGTGTAGCCCAGTGGTCTAAGGCGTCAGGTTGTGGCCCTGAAGAACGAGGGTTCAAATCCCTTCACCCACCCCAACGCAAATCAAAAATTAAAACTTAAAAATCAAAGACACAGAGAAAAGATTTATAAAATTTGCTCATTTTTACTTTATCCATTTGATTTTTGATTTCTAATCTTTGATATCATTTTGAGGTACACTCCCCCCATCGCTCCCACCACCGCCGCCAGTCCGAGTGTCAGTATCGCCACGAAGCCGAAGGCATCGTACCAGAATTCTCCCGGGAACATCATTATCATATAATCGGTGGTCGGGTCGAGCAGCCAGAAATCATTGCTGAAGCTGATTAAATGGAAATTCCAGAACAGGTCTTCAAAGCCGGATAAAATCCCGATGCCCAGCGCTGCCCCGAGTACCAGTGTGAGAATCCCGCCGCCGAAAAGTCCCTGGGCCATATTCCGTTTATTGGCGTTCCGGCGGACGTGGAAACCGGTGAAAATCAGCATATAAACCGCCGTACCGATAAATACCCAGTAATCGAACCATATCAATCCCTTAACATCTTTCAGATGCTGGACTTCTTTTTCGTTGAAAAGGGTGAACAACTGGCCGTCCTTAATAACTTGTAAATCGATATATTCTTCCCCGGAGTTGAAATAATCGATCATTCCCGTTGCGGCTTTATTCAGTTCCGGCATGGTGATGCCGGTGACCTCCTCGATACCGTATTTTTCGAATCCGGCATTATAAAGCCAGTGGCTGTTTATGGCAATACCGGTGCTCGCGGTAAAAAGAAAGAACGGCACGCATAAAATAAATAGAGCTTTAGCTAAAACGGAAATTATTTTCATTAAAACGCATTGTACTCCATTTTCGAGGGAAATGACTAATCTTATTCTCTCTTACTCTATCCCATCAAGGGAGAGAGTACTAATAAGTTATGCTTGGAATAAAATAATCTCTCCCTTTAGTAAAGGGAGAAAAAGAGGGATTTGAATCAGAAATCCCCCTGTATCCCCCTTTGAAAAAGGGGGAGAATGGTTTTTCAGCCGTCCGTTTTACTGTGTTATAATAAGCCGAAATGTTTTGTCATCTGCATGTCCATACCGAATACAGCCTGCTGGACGGAATGTGCCGCATTCCCCAATTGGTCACCCGGGCAAAAGAGATGGGTATGTCCGCTCTGGCGCTGACCGACCATGGTGTAATGTACGGGGCTATCCAGTTCTATCAGGAAGCTAAAAAGGCCGGTATCAAACCGATTATCGGGTGTGAGGTCTATGTCGCCCAGAGCGATCGTTTTAACCGGGCTAACGGCAAAGATACCGACCATCTGATTTTGCTTTCGAAAAACCTGACCGGTTACCATAATCTGATTCAGCTTGTTTCAAAAGCCAATCTGGAAAGTTTTTATTATAAACCAAGGATGGACAAAGAGCTTTTAAAGCAGTACTCCGAAGGCTTGATTGCTTTATCCGCCTGTCTGGGTGGGGAGATTCCACGGCTTATCCTGAATAACCGTATCGATGAGGCGAAACAGGCCGCCCTCGGCTACCGGGAGATGTTCGGCGAGGATTATTATCTCGAAGTAATGCGTCATCCCATTCCCGAGGTGGGACGGGTCAACGAGGTATTAATCGAAATAAGCCGTGAAACAGGCATACCGCTGGTAGCGACCAATGATACGCATTACATTCACAAAGAAGATGCGGTAACGCATGATATTCTGCTCTGCGTCGGTACGAATACTACTGTTTCGGATGATAAGCGCGTCAAAATGGCCGGTGACTTTTATTATCTGAAGACGCCCGAAGAAATGGCGGTGGAGTATAAAGATATTCCGGAGGCCATAGAAAATACCGGCAAAATCGCCGATAAATGCAGTCTCGAGTTGGAATTCGAGCGTCTGCATCTGCCTACTATCGAATTGCCGCCGGGAAAAACGGCTTTCCAGTACCTTACCGACCTTTGTTACGAAGGCCTGCCGCAATATTATCCCAATCCGACAGAAGAAATACAAGAGCGTCTCGCTTACGAGCTGGACGTTATCGACAAGACCAAATTCGCCGATTACTTTCTGGTCGTCTGGGATATCATAACTTTCGTCAGGAAAAATAAAATTCTTTACGGTGTCCGCGGCAGCGCGGCCGCCAGCATCGTGTTGCACTGTCTTGGCATTACGGAAGTCGACCCCATCGAGAATACGCTGGTCTTCGAGCGGTTCCTCAACATCGAACGTAAGGAAATGCCCGATATCGATATGGACTTCGAGGACTCCCGCCGCGACGAGGTTATCAAATACGTTACGGAAAAGTACGGAGCCGACCACGTGGCCCAGATTATTACCTTCGGTACGATGGGCGCCAAGGCGGCCTTAAGAGATGTCGGCCGGGCTCTGGGTATGACTTACGGTGATGTCGACAGGGTTGCCAAGCTGGTGCCGTTTGCAGTGAATATGACGCTCGACCGGGCGATGCAGGAAAATAACGAGCTGGCGGAAGCCTATAAACAGGACAGTACGGTCCGTAAGCTGGTGGATGCGGCGAAAAAAGTGGAAGGCATTGTCCGGCACGCCAGCACCCACGCCGCCGGTGTGGTTATCTCTAAGGAATCTTTAACCAAATATTTACCTTTGCAGCATACCATCAAGGGCACTGGTAATCAGGAAGCCATCATGACCCAGTTCACGATGGAAGACGTGGCTAAAGTCGGCCTGTTGAAAATGGACTTCCTCGGGCTGGCGAACCTGAGCATCCTTGGCCATGCACGGGCTTTAATCAAACAGACGCATAATACCGATTTGGATTTATATCAATTACCGATGAATGACGCCGCCACTTTCAAGCTGTTGTCTTCCGGCGAGACTACCGGCGTCTTCCAGCTTGAAGGTTCGGGAATGCGGCGTTATATCAAAGAACTGAAGCCGAACAGCTTTGCCGATATCTGCGCCATGATTGCGCTGTACCGTCCCGGCCCGATGGAACATATTCCCACTTATATTAAAAGAAAGCACGGCGAGGAAACCGTCCAGTATCTCCACGCGGCGCTGGAAAAAATCTTAAAAGACACCTACGGCATCATCGTTTACCAGGACCAGGTATTGTTTATCGTGCGGGCTCTGGCCGGTTACAGTCTGGGACAGGCGGATATCTTCCGTAAAGCAATGGGCAAGAAAATTCCGGAAGTAATGCAGAAGGAAAAGCGGAATTTCCTGGCCGGAGCGAAGAAATTAGGCTATACCGACGAAATCGCCGGTGCGGTCTTCACGTTAATCGAGCCATTTGCCGGCTATGCGTTTAACAAAGCCCACAGCGCCAGCTATGCCTTAATCGCCTACCAGACGGCTTATTTAAAGGCGAATTATCCCGTCGAGTATATGACCGCCTTACTTATATCTCATACCGGTGATTTGGACAAAGTCGCTACGGCTATCGCGGAATGCCGGCGTATCGGTATTGCCGTCTTGCCGCCGGATATCAACCGGAGTCAGGCAGACTTCAGTATCGAAGCCACTAAAGAGAACGGACCGGCTATCCGCTGGGGTCTGGCCGCGATAAAGAATGTGGGCGAAGGAGCGGTTAATCCCATTATCGCCGAACGCGAAAAAGCCGGTGTGTATAAGTCCGTCGAGGATTTCTGCCGCCGGGCGAATCTGCAATCGATTAACAAACGCGTGATAGAAAGCCTGGTTAAAACCGGAGCCTTTGATTCGCTGGAAAAACGCGGTGCTTTGATATCCAATATTGATAGAGTGATTTCGCTGGCACAGCGGGAGCAGAAGTTAAAAGATACCGGTCAGTCCACGATGTTCGATATGTTCGGCTCTGAAGCTCCGGTGCCGACACCAGGACTACAGTTAAGTGGTGATGATGTTTCGATTAAAGAAAAAGCGGCCTGGGAAAAAGAACTGCTGGGCGTCTCTCTCTCCAAGCAGCCGTTTATTTCGCACAGTAAAGACCCAAGCGTGATTCTCTGTGGCCAGATTAACGAGGAAATGGTCGGGCAGAGTGTAACGGTCATTGCCGAAGTATCGATGGCGACGACTTCGTTTACCCGGGAGCATAAGACTTTTGCTACGGTAACGCTGGAAGATATCAGCGGCCGCATCGAGGTAATGGTCTGGCCGAGAGTCTATGAAAGGACAACCGACCTCTGGCAGGAAGGCAATATCGTCGAAGTTAAGGGCAAAATCAGGCTGCGTGACGAGCGGCTACAGTTCGTCTGCGACGATGCCAGACCGTACCAGCCTGAACCTGTTCAGGATGAGAATCCTGTAATACCGGCAGCGGAAAAGAAAGCGGAACCGGCACCTGAAGAACCGCCGAAAAACCAGACGGTTATCGTTAATCTACACCAGACGGAAAACGCGGAGAATGATATCGCTAATCTGGGCAGAGTAACCGCTATTTTAAAAGAATATCCCGGCACGGATGAAGTAAGCCTGCGTATCGTCAACGGTACGATGATTCATAACCTCAAGTGGCCGTTCTACGTTAAATATTCTCTGGAATTGCACCGGCGGGTGGCTCAGGTGGTGGGGGAAGACAGCGTGAAGTTAATTAATGGAAAATAGTCGATTTTCCATTTAACATTTAGCATTTTTCATAGATTTAAAAATTAAAAAATATTGTAAGGGCAACCCTTGCGGTTGCCCTTTTTATTTCCTCCGAAATTATTACCATCCCGACGGAAGCATGTCCCGTACTTGATACGGGATCGGGAATTAGGTTGCTTTATCGTCATTCCCGCGAAAGCGGGAATCCATATTAATATCTGTAGGGGATAAATTCCTGGATTCCGGTTTTCACCGGAATGGAGTGTAATCGGTTGTAGGAACAGCCCCCTGTGGCTGCCTTTTTTGTTTTGCCCTGCATCACCGCTGGCACGATAATACTATCTTGCAGAAAAGTCCAATAAATTATATTATAGGCTAATGAAATTAGTGTCGATTATTGTATTTTTAAGCGTATTTTTTATAGCGTTTTTCATCAGTGTTTTTTCTCGACTATATAAAGCGTTCATTAAAAGTAATGAAAATGTGCCTGTGGAAAGCAAACCTTCGCTGTCTTCTGAGCAAACCAAATCTCGACGTAAACGGAATTATGTAATACTATCCGTTTATATGGTTTTATTTATTGCCTCAGGAATTTGGATGGCCTATGAGTTACTTCACGAACATGTCCAGAGTGTTACGGGTTCAACATTGACGCCATATATAATTGGTGGAGTATATTTACTTCTACTCTTCGGGCCTGTATTTGGATTGACAATATTTAGAACTATGAAGAGGCTGCAACAATACCCTCCACCTATTGACGATAATTCTAGTGAATATTTAAAAGAGTATGTAAAATGGGAAAATGAGTACAACGAATATAATAAGAAATTTGGATTTGGCTGGAAACGAAATATTTTTATATTTGTGGGTTATTTTCTTTTACTGACAGCGTTATTCATAATTGCGATTATTCTTTTCGTTACCTAACAATGGTTGCCCTTTTTACTTTCCATTTATGGTTTGTTGAAACCGTTGTATTCCAATGATAAAAGTGCTAACGTTGTATCAATAAAGTCCCAAAGAGTAAAAAAGTTGTTTAAAAATTGGTTTAAAAAATCTCATAGTAATCTACACAAAATGAAGCCTCATCCGGCTTCTCCTTCGGAGGGTAATATTGCTGAGATTGAAAGTATAACTCAAAAGATTATGTCTTCGTCTTATTACGAGTACATTACTCAATTGAAAGAAAAAGTTAAAGGTAAAATAGTCATTAAAACCGTTACGGGTACATCCGGATTCGTTCTATTGTTTTCTGATAATAGTTGGGTAGCCGCATATTTAAATAATATGCAGTTACACTGGCAAATCGGCAAAGGGGAAAACTTAGAACGTTTAGATAGTTTGCTAAACTCAACCCAATACGGAAACGGATATGACCCAATACCCGAAAATAAGATGTATGCCAATGAGGAAGATGATATTAGTCAAGAAATAGCGAAAGCAGAAGGTCATGTAATAACCGGCTTGGCAATAGGTGAAAACTGTTTTAATTTTTGTTTCAAAGAGAAAATGGAACTAGACACAACCATAGTGCCAACAAATGAAGGTAAATACGCTCTCCGGATCTTCTGGGAACAATGGTAGTATTTTCATTTGATATTCTCCTAAATCATACATCATAAATCTTATGTCAGAGGAAAAATGACAGAACCAAATTCATCCGAAGGTCACCGTAAACGGCTCCGCGAGCGGTTCATTAATTCCGGCTTGACCGGATTTCAGGACTATGAAATCATAGAGCTGCTGCTGACGTTGGGGTCACCGCGGAAAGACTGCAAACAGCCGGCGAAAGAGGCTATAAAGCGTTTTAAAACTTTACGCGGAGTGCTGGAAGCCGATTCCAAAGAGTTACAGCGGATAAAAGGCATCGGGCCGCACAATGCTTTTGGGATGAAGCTGGTGCAGGAAGTCGCCCGCGAATTTCTCAAGGAAAAAATGCTGGAAAAACCGGTATTGAAATCATCGCAGCAGGTCTTCGATTATCTCTATCATTCGATGCGGGATTTGAAGAAAGAAATTTTCAAAGTCTTATTACTCAACAGCCA
Organism: uncultured Dehalococcoidales bacterium; assembly: GCA_964547925.1. Taxonomy (GTDB): domain Bacteria; phylum Chloroflexota; class Dehalococcoidia; order Dehalococcoidales; family JAFGLR01; genus JAFGLR01. The sequence goes on along the minus strand of CAZJQF010000014.1, from coordinate 16,379 downwards.
GAATCAGATTGCGGAAACGCTCGATTTATCGGAAGGTACCGTCGATTCCAGCTACGTCGAGCCGCGTGAGGTAATAGAAAGCGCTTTGAAGCATAATGCCGTTTCGCTGATTTTTGCTCACAATCATCCGTCTGGCTTTCCGGAGCCCAGCGCCAACGATAAAGAAATAACCCGCGACCTCGTTTTTGCCGCGGAAATTATGCACCTGAAGGTCTTAGACCATATAATCGTCGGTGATAATCGGTATTACAGCTTTGCCGCCGAAGGATTAATTGGGCAGTATGAGGTTGAATTTATGAACCTGAAAATGAGGCGGATGCCGGAAAATCGCCATATTGCGGCCGGAGTATTACCCTGGACTTAGAACGTTAAGAAATTCTATCTCTCATAAAAGCCGAGGCTTCCCTCCAGAGCAGATACCTTTTCAATTCAACCCCGCCGTCATAGCCGCCGATAGAGCCGTCTTTGCTTAACACGCGGTGGCAGGGTACGATAACCGGTAACGGATTGGCTCCCAAAGCCTGTCCTACCGCTCTCACGGCATTCCGGTTGCCGGTTTTTTCCGCCACCCAGCTATAGCTGCGGGTTTCGCCGTAAGGAATCAGCCGGGTAACTTCCCAGACCCGGCGCTGGAAATTCGTGCCGGCGGACAAATCGAGCGTATAGGGAAAGTCGGTTTTATAGCCGTTGAAGTAGCGTTTGAGACGCTCTGTGATATCGGTGAGAGCGAGCGGAATTTGCGTGCCGGGTTCGTTTTCCAGACCGAGCTTCCGGCTCGCTTCGCCGGATGAAGACTGGGGTAAAACACACTGCCGCAGTCCTTTTTCAGAACTCGCGATGCCTATCCATCCCAGGTCGGTCTTAAAAACGTAAGCCGCCGCTTCCATGTATTCCTCTAACCCCATTAATAGCACAAACCATCCGGTTGCACCACCATCCAACTAAAAGCAGGCAAGTATTTTGAATTCATTTTGCCGTTTTTTAATTTGACAGTGCCCAAGCTGGAAGTCTAGTATTTTATACGGGAAGAAGTTGATTGCTGTGGAAAAACCAGGTTTTAAACCAGCCTCATTTTTAAACGAGATAGAGTCAAAAAAATTACTTAAGCAAGCCGGCTTAAATGTCACCGAACCTGTCCTTGCAAAATCATCTCTTGAAGCCGCACAAATCGCGGAAAAATCAGGCTATCCTGTTGTTCTGAAAATAGTATCTCCCGATATAATTCACAAGAGTGATTCCGGCGGCGTCCTTACGGGACTGGCAGATGCGTCGGCCGTCCGTAACGCCTACGATAAAATGACGGCCTCTATCAAGCAGAAATTTCCTGATGCGGTTATCGAAGGTATTTCGGTACAGCCGCAGGCAGCCCCCGGTGTGGAAGTTATTATCGGGATGACCCGTGACCCGCAGTTCGGTCCGGCGATTATGTTCGGGCTGGGCGGAGTCATGGTCGAAGTGTTCAATGATGTCTCCATCAGAATCGCACCGCTGACGCGGGAAGATACCTCGGAAATGCTCCGCGAACTGAAGGGCTATAAATTATTACAGGGTTATCGCGGCAAACCGGAAGTCGATACGGATATTCTCGAAGACTGGCTTCTGAAAGTATCCGCTCTAGCGATGAAAAACCCGGCGATAAAAGAACTGGATATCAATCCGGTCTTCGCCTACGAAAAAGGGGCGGTAGCCGTGGATGCCCGGATTTTACTGGAAAAGGTTAGTTAGCAAATGGTATCGAATCATCCTCTGGATTTACTGTTTTACCCGCGCAGTATTGCCGTCATCGGGGCTTCGAACACGCGCGGGAAGCTGGGCTATAACGTTTTTAAGAATCTATTAGGCCATGATTTCAGCGGTAAATTGTATGCGGTAAACCCGAGTACGGATAATGTTCAGGGCGTTAAATCTTACAAAGATATTATGGATATCCCGGACGATATCGATGAAGTGATTATTATAGTTCCGGCCAAAAACACCCCCGCTGCGTTACAACAGTGCCGGAAAAAAGGCGTGAAATTTGTCATCAATGAAGCGGCGGGATTTTCGGAAATCGGTACGGACGGCCGGGCGATAGAATTGGAAATTATCGCCACCCTGAAAGAATCGGGAATGCGGATGGTCGGGCCCAACTGTTCCGGTTTAATCAATACCCATCATAATATGGTGCAGTCGCTCGGTGTAGTCGGGCAGCTTAAAACGGGGAATATCGGTTTGATTGCCCAGGCGGGTGTTTATGCCGCCGGGTTGCTCTGGGGCTTCAGCCGGGTGATGTCTTTCGGCATCATCGCCACGGTCGGTAACAAGCTGGATATTAACGAGACGGATATTCTGGAATATTTAGGGCAGGATAATAACATTTCCGTTATTTCGATGTATCTGGAAGATATAAAAGCCGGACGCCGTTTTATTGACGTTGCCCGAGCGGTAACCAGGCAGAAACCGGTGGTCGTCCTAAAGGGCGGCCGGACGGATGTCGGGCGGAAAACGGCCAGTTCCCATACCGCTTCGATGGCCGGGAATGCCGCTATTTATAACGCCGTATTCAAGCAGAGCCGGATTATCCCGGCGGAACACTACCGGGATATGTTCAATATGACCAAAGCTTTTTCCAAGCAGCCTTTACCCAAAGGCCCGGGGACATTGATTATAACTTATACCGGAGCCATGGGAGTCACCAGCACAGATACCTGCTATGAAAAAGGTCTGCGGCTGGCGGAGCTTTCCGGTACTTCGATTCAGCGCTTGAAAGAAATAATGCCGCCGTATGTAACCGCCAAGAATCCGGTGGATTTAACGTTCGACCAGACGCCGGAACAGGTCAGAGATATTATCAAAGGGGTTTGGCTATACGTATTAATCGGAGT
>CAZJQF010000014.1:0-13505 GCA_964547925.1 uncultured Dehalococcoidales bacterium | reverse complement strand
AGGTCAGAGATATTATCAATACCTGTGTTCAGGATGATGACGTCAGTTCCGTGGTTTTGATTATCCAAGCTGAATTAACGAACAAATACGTAGATATAATAAAAGACCTGAATCTCCGGGGCAAACCTTTACTGATTAGCATCCCGGCACGTAACTTTACGCTCGAATCCGGTGTCAAAATCGAGGAAATGGGCTTTCCCGTCTATGATGCACCGGAAACAGCGGTCACGATGCTGTCCAGGATGTACTGGTACTCGCAGATTAAGAAATAATATAACTAATTCAACTTCGGCTCGATTAAGCCGTAATCCTTGTCTTTGCGCCGGTATAATAAGTTTAACCTTCCGGTCTCGTTATTCAGGAATAAAAAGAAATCATGGCTGAGCAGTTCCATTTGCTCGATGGCTTCGTTCGAGGCCATCATTTGAACTTCAAACTGTTTAAATTTTACTACTTGATGAGAGAGTTCAATTTCAGGTTCGGTATCGGTTGTCCGTGGTGAAGAGCCGCCTTTCCGGACATAATGTTTACCCTTGAATCTCTCTATCTGGCGTTCCATAACGGCGGCGACTTTATCGATAACGGTTAAAAGGTCTTTGCCTCTTTCTTCGGCTCTTAATAACGTACCGCTGCTGTTTACGGTTATCTGGGCGATATAACGCTGCCCCGGCGAGCGGGTCTTCTCTTTAGTAATTTCCAATTTTGCCTCAAGGATTTTGGAAAGATGAAGGTTCAACTTCCCCAACTTCTTCTTAATATACTGGTTCAATTCCGGAGTAAGTTCGACATTTTTACCGGTAATCTTCAGGTCCATTTCTCTCACACTCCTTCTTATATTTCCCTGGCAACCGTTAATCCCCAGACCGAGATGGCCCCGGCTGCCTTCATCGCTTTGGCACAGGCATCGAGCGTATTCCCAGAAGTGGAAACATCGTCGATGAGAATTACCTCCTTGTTTTTAACCTGTTCATCGATACAAATAAAAGCTCCGGCAATATTGCTTTGTCTCTGGTTTACATTAGTAGTTTTAGCCTGGGGGAGCGTATTTTTCTGCCGGATCAGGCTGTTTTTAACTAACGGAGACCCGGACAGTTTACTCAGCTCTGCCGCTATCAGTTCAGACTGGTTATAGCCGCGCTCCCGCAACCTTTTAGGGTGAAGCGGTACGGGTATGATTACGTCAGCCGGTAGGGGAGAATCATCGAGATATTCAAACAGGAATTGTGCCAGAGTCGGGCTTAAAGCTCTTAAGTTTCCGTATTTAAGCTGGTGAACGGCCTCCCTGACAACGCCTTCAAACCTGAAGGGGGAGCGGATGCCGTCAATATACGAAGACCAGTTCACGCAATCGGGACAGAGAACACCGCTGGGTTGAGGACGGCCGCATTTCGGACAAATCAGAGGCAATACGCGATTAACGGTTTTGAGACAGGCAGCACAAATGAAATCACCCTCCCTGCCGCAACCCACACAATACCTCGGGAATATGAAATCCAGTGCTATCCCCTTGAATTTTTCTAATTGAGGAAGCACGGTCACCCTCCGTTAACTTAATAGGGTGAAATTACCGGGCTCTTGCCGTATGCATCGCCCCATTCATAATGGGCTCATTTAAATAAATATCGCCGTTACGAATTTTAAGGTTGAAACCGCACTCAGGGTTAGTGCAAACCCAGGCTTTGTAATTAATGGTAGCACCCTGACTGCCGAAATCGGATAACGGAACCAGGACCCCGATTTTGCATTTCTGGCATACCGGGTAACTGTTTTCTTCCACGAAACCCACCTCCCGAAGTATTAGGCACAAAGTGAAACTTTAGCCCGAATTATACAACTAATATTATCCATTTACAAGTAATTTATGGCGGATTTAATACAACCGAATCGATTTTATTATATAGGGCGCCGCCGGGCGTCAGCTTGCTCTCCATAAGATTAATTTCTTTAACCGATATTTTTTCCGGACCGGGCTTTGTATTATTGAAAAATTGGGTGAATTTCTGGAGTTCGTTCGGCTGCGGCTGGAAACGTACTCTGGCCAGTGTGAGATGCGGTGTAAATTCCCGGTTTTCTTCCGGGTAACCCAGAATTGCCAGATTGCTTTCAACTCTTTTTTGGAGTCCGCTCAGGATTTTCATGTCCCCGCCCAGACCGACCCAGACTACCTGGATTCTTTTTATATTAGGAAATACCCCCAACCCATCGATGTTTAGGGTAAAGGGGTTGGTTCCCAGAGCAGCATCAGTGACGGCCATTTTGATTTCATCGATTTTATCGCTCGAGATATCCCCGAGGAATTTTAAGGTCAGATGAATGGAATCCGGGCTGACCCAGCGTAACCATGAGGCGTTACCGGCTTTTAACGTATTTTGGGTAAGTGTGATTATTTTTTTAACGTTTTCCGGTAATTCTATCGCGATGAAAAAGCGGATAACTCTGGGTTCCAAAACTAACTGCCTCCGATACCGAGTAAGCGGCGGGCATTATCTGCTAAAATCAGGTTTTTTTCTTCTTCCGGCAGGTCGCATGACATCACTTCGTGAACGACACGGCTGATGGGCATTAAAGGATAATCGCTGCCCAGTAGTATCTTTTCCGCACCCACGAGTTCGGCAGCGTGCGTGTAAATATCGGGGCTGTAAAGGAACGGGGAAGCCGCCGTATCGAAGTAAACGTTGGTAAAAGCCTTTTTTACCTCCGGCATCAGGGCATAAAAAGGCAGTCCGCCGCCCCAGTGAGCCAGTACCAAACTCAAATCCGGGTAACCCTCGATAAACGGATACAATATTTCAGGAGTCACCGAACCCTTACCGTGGTAAATATGACCGACCGGTTCGGAAGCGTGCATGAGTAATACAAGTTCATGCTCGATAAGGGAGTCAACAAAGGGTTTCATCATTTCTTCATCGGTCAGTTCGAAGAGCTGTGTGTCCGGTCTCAATTCACCGATGCCCTGAGCTCCGGCGTTAGCACATCTTTCGATTTCCCGTAGTGCGCTATCATAAGCCCCCGGCTGGATGCCGCAGAAAGCGATTAACCGCCCCGGATAACGGGCAATGGACTCTAAAATATAATCATTTGTTTCGACACACATCTCATGGGTGGTCCAGCCGATATTCTGAATGACGGAAATATCGACGCCTCCCTTGTCCATGGCAGAGATGAGTTCGTCGGTGGTGATAATTTTAGCATCTTTCTGGGAATACAGAATGGCAAAACTGGGGTCGGAATCAATATATTTTTGCCGGTTTTTCTTAATCTGGGGGGAGAAAACATGCGTGTGAAAGTCAATAATCATTACCGCATTATAACAGTATGATTAATGTTTTGCCAAGATTGAAAAGGTCATTATTTGGACGGCTTTCGTTTGATGCGGCTAACCTGATTCAGGACTTCGACTCCCTTAGATTTATACCATTTTTCGAATTGCTCGACATCAACAGCTTTCAATTGAGCGGTTTCATAAGCAATAATGCCTTCCCTGGCTAATGACGCGAGTGATTGGTCAAGGGATTGCATCCCGTTTTTCCCGCCGAGTTCGATGACGCTTGGTAACTGATAAACTTTACGTTCCCGGATTAAATTTCTGACCGCCGGTGTCGCAACCATAATTTCAAAGGCGGCTACCCTGCCGCCGTCGACACGGGGAAGCAGCGTTTGCGATAAAACGGCTTCGATAATCTGAGAGAGCTGAATTCTGATCTGCACCTGCTGGTCTGAGGGGAAGATATCAATCATTCGGTCGATGCTCTGAGGAGCGTTTATAGTGTGTAGAGTGCCCAGTACCAGGTGGCCGGTTTCGGCCGCAGTGATTGCCGTGGCAATAGTCGGTAAATCACGCAGTTCACCCACCACAAGTACATCCGGGTCATGCCGTAAGGCATGGACCAGAGCACTGGCAAATGATTCCGTATCCGGACCGACCTCGCGTTGAGCAATTAAGCATTTCAGGTTTTCATGAATAAATTCCAGCGGCTCTTCAATAGTAATGACGTTCCTTTTTTCATGGTTGTTCAAGTGGTGAATCATCGCCGCCAGAGTGGTCGATTTTCCGGTCCCGGTCTGTCCGGTAACCAGGATAAGTCCCCTTGGTTTCACCACAAGCTCTTTTAATATAGACGGTAAGCCCAATTCATCGATAGACGGAATTTCAAGGGGTATCAGCCGGAAGGCAATACTCAGCCGCCCGCGTTGTTTCATCACGTTGACGCGGAATCTGGCGACGCCGCGTGCATCCCAGGCAAAATCCAGCTCTTTCTCTCTTTCGAAGGCTTCAGCCTGCCGGGGAGTAATAATGGAATACAATAGCTGTCGGGCGGAATCGTCCGTTACCGGTTCCAAATCTTCCTGGGTAATCAGTTCTCCGTGGATACGGAGAACTGGTTTACTCGGTACTCTGATATGCAGGTCGGAAGCTTCTTTTTCAAGTACACGACTGAGTAACGATTCAATTTGCATGCTTTGCCCTTCTGTTTTTCAGCCTTGTATCTCAGCTGGTTCGTTAGAGTGTTTTTATTTTTTGCCAGGCTTCCCGTACTTTGGTTACGTGGCTTTGTGTGTCTTCGGTGATATCCGAAAATATCTTCTTCATTTCCAATGGAAATGAATCGACTATCTCAAAATACTTGGACTCCAACAGGCTCGTTTCAAAATTGAGTGCGGCAGAAAGCGCATTGGTAATCGTATATCCCGGTTGCGCGGCTTTTTTCATCTCGTCTTCAATATGTTTTATCTGGTTTTGCACGGCGACTACATTGAACCGGTACGGCTTAATCAGCAAGCGCTCTTTTACCGCTTCAGCCTGGATTTGTCTTATCCAGTTAGCGTGTCTGGCTTCGGCAGTGACTAACTCCTGCCAGAATTCATGATAATCCGGGAACTTAGTAGCGTATGAGTGATATAACTTCCCGAGTGTTTCCTCATTTTCTGCCAGTTTGGCGGTAATCGCTAAATCATTTTCGTCCATCATTAACCATCCGCTAATCTATTATAACGTTGCGTTAACTTTTGCACCATAATAACCTTAAGCGGCACAGAAGTCAAAAAAATAGGTGTATAAATTTACCTTTAAGGTTTTGTTATAAAATACACAAGCAAATTCCAGAAAAGTATTACCGTATAGAAAGCGACAAAAACACACGTAATCGTGAGAGATACTCTTGGTTTTCTTTTGGCAATGAGCCAGAGAATTGCGGAAGCTAATCCCGCACCGGCAAGTTTGATAACTAGCAAGAGGTCGCTGTTCACCCAGGCAGTCAAGAAGGGGTTTGATTCCTGCGCGAGTCCATGGATTATAAGCGTCCTTGTTATAATACCGTCGGCTACGACCAGTGCGACGAGGACAATCAGGAGGTAATAAAATATTTTCTTTTGTCGGTCCATTTGAATATTATTGGAAAGGCTAATCGGTGAGGTGGAAAAGGGCAGCGGTTCGTTTCCCGTCATCCACCATCCGGTTATATTTTTCGACTGCTTTAGCAGTAGACATGGCAAATAAATCCGCCTTCATATCGGTAATCAGGCGCTCGAGATTGAATGACAGTTTTAATTTTTCCTGTTCCCCGGTGCCGATAACGACTATTTCCGGATAGTCTTTCAGTAATTCGAGAATTTCAGCCTGTTTAACGATATGGTTTACAAAATTAAGGTAAACGTCATCCCGTTGTTTGATTTTACCGTCCGATAAAATGAGGATATCGCGGATGTAAGTTCTCCCGTCGATAATCATTTTCCCGGGCTGGTAACTTTCGATTTTTGGCATTCCCATCCACCTGATAATGCGTAAGCTAATCGAATTATAAACGATACGGCTTGGATTTTCATTATAATCCGAAAAAGAGGAATGTCAAAATTATTTTTTACTACTACCCCTCCCTACCGGTTTTGTGTTATAGTATTATCTAATATGTTAGCTAAAGTCAATAGTTGTGCCATAATCGGGCTGGATGGGGTAATGGTTCAGGTGGAGGTAGATATTGCTCCCGGTTTGCCAAAATTCTATGTAGTCGGGTTGCCGGATGAAGCTGTTTCGGAAGCCAGGGAACGTGCCCGGGCTGCCGTGCGTAATTCCGGTTGTAAGTTTCCGAGCACGCGTATTGCCGCCAATCTGGCTCCTGCCGACGTGAAAAAAGCCGGCCCCGCTTATGATTTACCTATCGCCGTGGCAATACTGATCGCCTCAGGCCAGCTTAATGCCGATATTTCCCGTTATGTATTTCTTGGTGAACTTTCGATGGACGGGACTTTAAAACACACCCATGGTATTTTGCCTATGGTTGCCGTCGCTTACCAGAAAGGTTTTACCGATATTATCGTGCCGGCCGAGGATGCCCGGGAGGCGGCGCTGGTTGAAGGGACTAAGATAATTCCGATCACTTCGCTGGCTCAACTTATTGCCTATTTACGTGGTGAAATTCCGGCTCCGGAATATGTACCGGATGGCGAACCGGCGGATGAAGAAACCGTTAATTTTGCCTCCATCGATATGTCTTTCATTAAAGGGCAGGAACATGCCAAACGGGCGTTGGAAGTGGCCGCCGCCGGAGCTCATAATCTGGTGATGTCCGGGCCTCCCGGCAGCGGCAAGACTTTACTCGCTCGTGCTTTACCTTCGATTTTACCGCCGATGACTAATGAAGAAGCTTTGGAGATTACCAAGATATACAGTGTGAGCGGTCTGTTACCTTCCGGTACGTCACTATTGAGACAAAGGCCTTTCCGTTCGCCGCATTATACGATTTCAAGTGCCGGACTGGTGGGCGGCGGTCAGACGCCGCGTCCCGGCGAAATCAGTTTAAGTCACCGCGGCGTCCTCTTTTTAGATGAACTGCCGGAATTCGGTTCGGGTTTGCTCGAAGTGTTACGCCAGCCGCTGGAAGACAAGATTGTTACCATCAGTCGGGCTCAGGGGACTGTTTCCTATCCGGCGAACTTTCAGTTGGTTGGGGCGATGAATCCCTGTCCGTGCGGTTATTACGGCGACCCGGTCAAGCAGTGTGTCTGTTCTCCCGGTATCGTTGCTCGCTACCAAAAACGCATCAGCGGCCCTTTTATCGACCGGGTAGATATGTTTATCGAGGTGCCGCACGTGGATTACGAAAAACTGTCCGATGATCGCCTGGGTGAGCCGTCAGCTAAAATCAGGGAAAGGGTGGAAACTGCCCGAGACCGTCAGTTGGCGAGGTTTAGAGACACCAGGTTGGTCTGCAATGCGGAAATGACCCCAACCGAGGTACGTGATTTTTGTAAGACCGAAGAAGCCGCCCAGAGCCTCTTAAAAGCCGCGATGAAACAGCTTTACCTCTCCGCCCGCGCTTTTCACCGCATCTTAAAACTTGCCCGCACCATCGCCGACCTTGAGGGTGTAGATATTATCAAAGCTCACCACGTTGCTGAGGCGGTACAATACCGTCCGCGAAGAATAGAATAAAATTAAAAAGCCTCCGGTAAAAACCGGAGGCTTTTTGTTATGAAGGATTAACAGAAAACTAAAACATACCGACACCGGCCAGGTAAATACCGGTAATGATAGCGGTGGTAATAACACCGGCTACACACGGCCCCATCGCAAAAGGCAGAATCATACATTTTTTATTAACCTTATAAGCACATTTCTGGGCTACTTTCGCCGTGGTGGGCACGCATGAAACCGCTGCCAGTCCGATAAGCGGATTGATTTTCTTCTTGAATAATTTATTCCACAATAAACCGCCGGAAATACCGCCGATACCGGACAAGAGCAGAGCTATAACGCCGAGAATTAGCAGTTTCCAGACACTGCCGTTAAGGATGACATCCACGCTTAATAAAGATCCCAGCGTGAAGCCAAGGAAGAAAGTCGCTCCGTAGAGAAGCGGCCCGGAAAGAAATTCTGATAAACGGGTTACGCCGGCTTCTTTTACAGCCAGCCCAACGAAGAAGCTGACAAATAACGGGGCAGCCACCGGGAAAAGGAGACAGAGTATGCCGCAGGTGATAGCGGCAAAAGCATATTTTGCTGCCGGGGATACCTGCGGAATATCTTTATAACTCATCTCGATGGCACGTTGTTCTTTCGGAATTATCTTGGCAAGGAAAGGATATCCGGCATAACAAACGCTTAAATAAACATAAGCAACGACGGTAATGGGGACAAAGAGGTCCTTGGCTAAAATAAGAGAGCCGAAAAGTACCATCGGGCCGTCAGCCCCACCGACCAGTGCTACGGCTGCTGCTTCATTAGGTGCCATTCCCATTGCCATGGCGATCGGGAATGTCAGTAAGGTTCCTAGTTCCGCAAAAACAGCCAGGAAAAAGCTTAAGAAGGGTCTTGCCAGCAAGAAGTCAATATCTGTCATTGCCCCGATGCCCATGAATACCAGACAGGCAATAAGACCGTTACTGAAAGTGAAAGTATAAATCGGTTGTAAGAAATTGATCTGTAAAACGTCCAGAAGTTGGGCATTAGTAGCGAGCGGGTCGATGAAAAGGGTCCCGAGATTATTTGCTTGAAATATCAATATACCGGCATTCACACCGAGCATCGCGAAACCCAGCGGAATCATAATTAGGGGTTCCAGGATTTTCTTGAAGCTTAACCAGAGTATTAACCCGCCGAGGAGGATAAGAAAAACCCGTGCGATGGCCACTGCCGGTTCGACGAGAAAAAACGTGTATATACCCTGGAAAAATTGCCAGATATCCATTACTTAGCCTCTTTTCCGCAGAATGTTATTTAGAGTTTTCTGAGGCGGCTTTGCCCTTTCGTTGCACCATTATAGCTATAGCGCGGACAATTGCAGCCACAATCATAGAAATAACAAAGGTTAGACCAAAGGTCACTAATATGAATAGAAATGCCTTTAATATCGGATTCATAAGCGGTCCCTAGAACTCGATTACCGCTAGGGCATCGCCGGTCTTGACGGTCTGATTTTCCGTAACGTTGACTTTAGCTACGGTGCCGCTGACAGGAGCTGCAATGGGATTTTCCATTTTCATGGATTCCAGAATGACGACGGTGTCACCTTCACTGATTTTGTCGCCAACTTTGACTTCAACCCTCATTATTTTCCCGGTTAAGGGGGCTTCTACAATTTCCTGAGCCATAGTTGCTCCTTTCTAAAAATAAAATAAACACCAACATTCTAACACTTTACAGGACAAAATGAAAGGGAGGCTGGTTCAATATAACCAACCTCCCTGATTATCACCAATTTTCCGGCTTAAGATTTAGCTTCGCCGGTAAGAGCCGCCACTTTTTCCGGTTCTTCCCGCTCGACAACCACGGCTTTAATAATAATATCCCCGTTCTCCAGTCCAACAATCGCTTTGGCTTTATGTTTTAACTTGTCGTAACCGGGATATTCCTGCTTTATCTTATCGAAAGTGCCGCTCAATACTTCTACGGATAGCTTATCCTCGACCATTTCCTGGATTACCCTGCGTAACGGTCTGGCTCCGAATACCTCGTCATAGCCCTTGGCACCAAGGAAGTCCTTCGCCGGTTCGGTCACTTCCAGAGCGATATCCTTATCTTCCAGCTCGCGGTTGACCTGTTTGAGCATCAAATCAACGATGTTGCGGATGTGGTCTTTATTCAGGGCGTGGAATACTACCACGCCGTCGATACGGTTGAGGAACTCCGGTCTGAAGGAATTCTTTAATTCTTTCAGCAGCTTGTCTTTCATCTGTTCGTAGGATTGTTCCTGCTTGGCTTTTTCATCGGAGCCGGTCGCAAATCCGATATTCGAACCTTTCCGTATGGTTTCCGCACCGATGTTACTGGTCATGATTATAATACTGTTGCGGAAATCGACACGGCGTCCTTTGGCATCGGTCAGATGACCGTCATCGAATATCTGTAACAGGATGTTGAAAACATCCGGATGAGCCTTTTCAATTTCATCGAGAAGTATACAGCAGTATGATTTACGTCTGACTGCTTCGGTTAACTGGCCGCCCTCTTCATAACCGACATATCCGGGAGGCGCCCCGACGAGACGGGACACGGCAAATTTCTCCATAAACTCGGACATATCGATACGGATAAGAGAATCTTCGCTGCCGAACATGAATTCCGCTAAAGAACGGGCAAGCTCGGTCTTGCCGACACCGGTCGGTCCGAGGAAGATGAAGTTGCCGATAGGATGCCGCACGTCTTTTAGCCCGGAGCGGGCACGCCGGACGGCTTTCGAAATGACCGTAATGGCTTCATCCTGTCCGATAATCCGCTTATGTAATGCCTCTTCCATCTTTAATAGGCGGGCACTCTCGTCACTGGCCAGTTGGACGACGGGAATACCGGTCCACATAGCGACGACTTCCGCAATATCTTCAGGTGAAACTACGGGTTTCTCCTGATCGCGGGATTGTTTCCATTGCTCTTCGATTTCCTGGTTCTCTTGTTCAATCTGGACTTCCTGCTGGCGTAATTCAGCTGCTAACTCGTAACGCTGGTTGGCCAGGGCTTCATCCTTTTCTTTACGTATTTTCTCTTCTTTTTCACGGCCTTCCTGTAATGACGGTGGTACCGATTGATGCTTAATCCTGATACGCGATGCCGCTTCATCGATTAAGTCAATGGCTTTATCCGGCAGGAAACGGTCGGAAATATAACGGGCAGATAATCTGGCCGCATCTTTTAAAGCATCGTCGCTGATAGTGAGATGGTGGTGTTCTTCATAACGGCCCTTAACGCCTCTTAAGATGGACACCGTATCATTTTCCGAAGGCTCATCAACGAGCACCGGCTGAAAACGCCGTACCAGGGCAGGGTCTTTTTCGATATGTTTACGGTAATCGTCCAGCGTGCTGGCACCGATACATTGAAGTTCCCCGCGAGCTAACATCGGTTTCAGAATATTAGCGGCATCGACGGCACCTTCCGCGGCACCGGCACCGACTATCGTATGAAACTCATCGATAAATAAGACGCAGTTGCCCGCCGTCTTGATTTCTTCGAGAACCTTCTTTAATCTTTCTTCGAACTCGCCGCGGTATTTCGTACCGGCGACCAAAGATGCAACATCCAGTGCGACCAGCCGTTTGCCTACTAATGTCTCGGGAACGTCGCCCTTAACGATACGGTGGGCTAACCCTTCGACAATAGCAGTCTTGCCGACGCCGGGTTCTCCGATGAGAGCCGGATTATTCTTGGTGCGGCGGCTGAGAATCTGGATGACCCGTTCCATTTCCTTCTTGCGGTTTATAACGGGGTCGAGTTTGCCGGAACGGGAATATTCGGTTAAATCGGTACTCACTTGATCCAGTACCGGAGTACGGCTGGTAACCCGGCCGGGGGCTTTGCCGCCCTTATTGGCCGTTGTCCCCTGGCTTAATACTTTCACTACCTCAGCCCGGACCTGTTCGACATTGATTCCGAAGCTGTCAAGAATGCTGACGGCCACACCGCCGCCTTCTCTTAGTAATCCCAGTAAAAGATGCTCGGTACCGATGTAACTGTGCCCCAGGTGCCTGGCTTCGTCGATAGCCAGTTCGATAACTCTCTTGGCACGCGGGGTAAGTCCTATTTCGCTGCCGCTCGGTTTTTCGCCCCGGCCCATAGTGAATTCGACGGCGGAACGAATCTTGGTGAGGTCAGCCCCAAGGTTGATTAAAACCTTGGCGGCCACACCTTCTTCTTCACGGACAAGTCCGAGTAAAAGATGTTCCGTGCCGATATAACTATGATTGAACTGGCGGGCTTCTTCCTGAGCGAGAGTCAGGACACGCCTTGCTCGTTCTGAAAACTTTTCGAATCTACTAGCCATTCTTCTCCCGTGACTGCAAGTTGCAGTCCTGCAGTACTAATTCAATTATAAGGCATAGAAACAATACGGTCAAAAGCTGGCAGGTAAAAAACCAGAGGCATTTAGAAGAACTGGTGGTTAAAAAAAGTAAGTCTCCTGGCGATGGCGTATTTTCCACAAGGGGTTGCCCCCTCAGTATCGTCTGCGCTGAAGCGTTTCACTTCCGTGTTCGGGATGGGAACGGGTGGTACCACTTCGCCCAAAACACCAGGAGACTTATTTCGATGTTAAGTGCTGTCTCAACGACAACATTTGTTATTATAGCATATTTTCAGGACAATGCAAATACCTTTGAAACTATCCTGAAAAAAGTTTAGTGCCGACGCCACGAGCCGAGTTTACTCCCGTAAATAAAATACATTGTAATGATAGATACAACATAAAGAATAATAACGATTAGAAATACCAGCGAATAAGAGCCTGTGGCATCGAAAATATACCCCGCTAAGGGCGGTCCGAATGCAAAACCAAAAGTAAAAATAATATTAACGAAGCCGAATATCTCCGCTAAACTGGCGGAACCGTAGATGTCTCCGATGACCAGAGGTAACAGTATTCCCGGAACACTCGAGGCCAGTCCGAATACTATTACAAAAGCCCATAAAGAGGCTATACTGTTTACCCGCATCAGTAATAGCACCCCAAAAATCGATAGGACTAAGGAAATTATCGCGACATATCTGGGTGAAATTCTATCCGCCAGCCATCCGGAGATGAACCCCCCCAGTCCTCCCAGTCCCGCGGTAATCCCGAAAGCAGATGCCGCTACAGCTGCGCTTAACCCGATATCGGTAACGTAAGAATATTGATGCTGGGTTATGGCGACATTACCCATTGAAGCCACCGGAAAACTTATGATTATCAGCCACAAAGGCACACTTTTAAGATAACTGGTCATTCCGATTTTAGGTTTGTTGGGAATCGCTGCCGGTTCAGTCAGCCGGGTGTTGTCGTTACCTGTTTTGTTGCGATTAATCTCGCCATCGGGTAATAGTCCCATTTGTTTTGGGTCGTCTTTTACTACTAACCAGCTTAAGGGAACGCAGACGGCGAGCAAGATTGCTCCGGCCAGCAGATATGTCGCCCGCCAGCCAAAATTTTCCGCAACGAAGCTGACCAGCGGCGTAAGAGCCAGACTTCCAAACGACATACCTGTGAGTGCGATACCGACTGCCCGGCCTCTTTTCCGTATAAACCATTTTGATAACAATGCCATCTGGACTACCGCAGTTGACATGCCGAAAGAGATGCCGATGAGAAAATACATAATGTATAAATACCAGAGACTGTTAGCCAGGCTGCAAAGCAATAAACTGACGCCGGCTACAACTGAGCCTGATATCATAAATTTTTGTGGCGTAATCCTGTGAAGCATGCGGCTGACGATAAAGAACGCAGCGAATCCCCCTGTAATGGATGAAATCGCCGGTATCATGGAGACTGCTCCCCGTCCAGTATTAAATTCGGCCATTAGCGGCTTTAGAATAACGGCGAAAGGTGAAGCGGAGTAGGTGAATAACATAAAAAAGATGGCAATTACTATCCACCATCCGTAGAATATGCGGTTGCTGTTCTTCACCTTTTTGTCCTTATTTGTTAAAAAAAGTATACGAAAACAAGATTGTTAGACTTTGAAATATAACGGCCTTGAATCTGTTTTATTGGAGGCGACGAGCGGATTTGAACCGCTGAATAAAGGTTTTGCAGACCTCTGCC
>CAZJQF010000013.1:8728-29150 GCA_964547925.1 uncultured Dehalococcoidales bacterium | reverse complement strand
TACCGGAAGCTGTAAGTCTGGCAAAACAATTAAATGAGACTATCTCCGGCAAGCAGATAAAGAACGTTATCGTTGCTCAGACACCTCATAAACTGGCATGGTTTTACGGAGACAAAGAGAAAATTACCGGGCTGCTAACCGGAAAGGTGATAGGCAAGGCTGTTTCGTGGGGTGGTCTGGTAGAAATTAAAGCAGGAGAAGCCAATATTTTAATAGGTGACGGCGTAAATCTCCGATTTCATCAGAAGAATGAACCGCGTCCGGCCAAACATCAGCTTTTAGTTGAATTTCCCGATGGCAGTGCGATAAGCGGGTCGGTGCAGATGTATGGGGGTGTCGGGGCTTTTATCGACGGTGAACTGGATAATAAGTACTACTTAATCGCGAAAGAGAAACCTTCGCCGCTATCACCGGAATTCGATAAAGACTATTTCGACCGTATGATATCCGGCTTGGAAGTCCAGAAATTGAGTCTGAAGGCTTTTCTCGCGACCGAACAGCGAATCCCCGGACTCGGTAACGGTGTTTTGCAGGATATCTTATTTAACGCGAAAATGCACCCGAAAAAGAAAGTGAGCACATTATCGCCAGCCGATAAAACCGCGCTATTTAATGCCGTAAAGAATACACTTTCCGATATGGCTTCCCGGGGAGGTAGAGACACCGAGTCGGATTTATTCGGTAATCCCGGAGGCTATCAAAGTATTTTGAGTAAGAATACCGCCGGCAAACCCTGTGCTGTTTGCGGCACGTTAATCAAAAAAGAAGCCTATCTTGGCGGCAGCATTTATTACTGCGAAAAATGCCAGAAGATATAATAATACTAATAATCGTTTTGAACTGAGGTAAAAATAAATTAATGAACGGCCCTTCGCCTTTAGAAAAACATCCTATGCAGGGTTTTCCGCAGGTATGCTTTATCAAAAATACGGTTCGAAATCCGCAAATAATAATCGGGGATTACACTTATTATGATGACCCTGTAGATTCGGAGAACTTCGAACGTAACGTCTATTACCTGTATCCGTTTATGGAGGATAAGCTCATTATCGGTAAGTTTTGTGCGATTGCCAGAGATGTGAAGTTTATCATGAACGGAGCCAACCACAAGCTTTCCGGTATATCGACATATCCCTTCAGTATTTTCGGAAACGGATGGGAAAAGGTTACGCCGGAAATAGCGGACCTTCCCTATAAAGGCGATACCGTTATCGGTAATGATGTGTGGATAGGTTATGATGCCCTGATTTTACCCGGAGTGAAAATAGGGGACGGAGCTATCATTGCCGCCGGTTGTGTGGTGGGAACGGATGTGGCTCCCTATACGATAGTCGGCGGAAACCCGGCCAAATTAATAAGACCGCGTTTCGATTCTGTAACTGTAAAGGAACTGTTGGATATCAGGTGGTGGGATTGGGATATCAAAAAAATAACAAGGAATCTGAAAATTATTGTCTCCGGAGACATTAACAGCTTAAAGAATGCTTTATAGCATAGATTTCAGTAGATATTACTTTATGGATGCTGTTCCTATTTTGTCTTTTTAACCGGTTGCCATTTCCCGAAGGAAAACAGTTTGGGAAAGAGATGCTTCCGGAGTTCTTCGAGAAGGAAGAGGCTGCCGCCGGCTAAAACGGCGATTCCCCATTCCATTAAGGTCATAGGTTTTGTACCGAAGGCAACTTGCAGAAACGGTATGTAAATTACTGCCATCTGTAGTAATATTGCCACACTCAAGGAAATAATCAGGGCACGGTTTCGGAATATGCCCAGTTTTAATAAAGGGATTTCGTCGGAACGGGCATTGAAGGCCCGGAACCATTCGAAGACAACCATTGAACAGAATGCAACGGAGCGGGCTTCCTCAATACTCATGATCCGTTGTGCCCAATTGAAAATCAGGAAAACGCCGATACCCATAAGCCCGGCCATGACAGCAACACGTGTTAACAAGCCGGGGAAAATAAGCCCGACTTTGGGGTGCCGGGGCGGGTTATTCAACTCGTCACCGATTTTTGGCTCTAACCCCAACGGTATACCTACTGCAGTGTCCGTCACCAGATTTATCCAGATAATCTGGACGGCCAGCAGGGGGGCTTTGCCCAGTATGGTAACCGAAAGCGTCAGGGCTATCAGTTCCCCGAGATTAGTGCCCATCAGGAAGAAAATTACGTTGCGCAGCCGTTGGAAAATAGACCGGCCTTCTTCTACGGCGGCCACGACACTGGCAAAGTTATCATCGGCCAGTACCATATCGCTGGCTTCTTTAGCGATATCCGTGCCGGTAATTCCCATCGCGATACCTATATTGGCGGCTTTTAGCGCGGGGGCATCATTGACGCCGTCGCCGGTCATCGCGACAGTATGCCCCTGGCTTTTTAGTGCGTTAACGATTCTGAGTTTGTGCAACGGCTCGATGCGGGCAAAGACATGGATATTCTCGATTTCCCGGGACAGCTCTTCATCACTCATTTGCTGCAGTTCTATACCGGTGATGACTTTCCCCTGAGGCATATTTAACTGTCTGGCTATCGATTCGGCAGTGTCTTTATGGTCGCCGGTAATCATTATGACTCTTATACCGGCATTCCGGCAAAGCCGGATGGACTCTTTCGCTTCCTCCCGGGGCGGGTCGGCCATGCCGGAAAGGCCGGCAAATACCATCTTACCCTTGATATATTCTTCTGTTAGGGATTCGAAATCGGTATTGACATCAAGATAAGCAGTCGCCATGACCCGTAATGCCTGTTTGCCCATTACCGAAGCAGCCTGTAGAATGGTTCCCCTCTCGGCTTCGGTAAGCGGCATAACCTGATTATTTTGCATAATGTAGTTGCTGAAAGCAAGAGTTTTCTCAACCGAGCCTTTCATATAGACTGTGCGTCCGTTACTTTCCGAATGGAGTGTGGCCATATATTGTTTTTCGCTCTGGAACGGGATTTCCGCGATGCGGGGATGGTGCTTTTCTAAAACCTCTTTTTCCATGCCGGCTTTAGCGGCGGCTACTACCAGAGCTCCTTCGGTGGGGTCGCCGTAAATAGCGGAATTGCCGTTGTCGCTTGTTAACAGGGCGTCGTTACAGAGGGTTCCGATTTTAAGATGCGCGCTTAGAGCATCATTGTCGTCCGGATTAATATTCTGTTTATTCTCCTGAAAAATACCTTTCGGTTCGTAGCCGTCTCCGGTTACTTCTATCCAGCGTCCGCCGGTGTAAATACTCCTCACGGTCATTTCGTTCAGGGTCAGTGTGCCGGTCTTATCCGAACAGATGACTGTTGCCGAACCGAGAGTTTCCACCGCAACCAGTTTACGGATAATTGCATTCCGGTGTGCCATTGTCCGCATGCCTAAGGATAGAACCACCGTAACTACTGCCGGAAGCCCCTCCGGGATTGCGGAAACTGCGGCGGCCACCGCGACAAGGAACAATTCCAGCCATTCCATTCTCCTGAGAACACCGGCTAATACCATGATAACGAGAAGTCCGAGAACGAGGAAGATAATATACTTGCTAAGTTTGCTGATACTTTTCTGCAGCGGCGTCGGCTCCGGTTTTACGTCGTGGATGGCGTTGGCGATTTTACCGATTTCCGTCGCCATACCTGTAAGGGTAACTACGGCGGTAGCTCTGCCGTAAGTAATAATCGTGCCCATATAAGCGATGTTTTTTCTATCGGCAACAGAGACATCTTCAGCTGCGCCATGAGCATTTTTTTCTACGGGCATCGATTCTCCGGTAAGAGGTGACTCGTTAATTTTAAGATTGGACGTTTCGATGAGTCTGGCGTCAGCCGGTACTTTATCGCCCGTTTCTAAAATAATTATATCGCCCGGGACAATTTCCCGGGTGGGTAATTGTTTAATGACTCCGTTGCGTCTTACTTTTGCCTTGGGAGCGGCTAAACGGTTTAAAGCTTCCATAGCCTTTTCGGCACGTGTCTCCTGGGTAAAACCGACGATAGCGTTAGCTAATAATATCCCGAAGATGACGATAGCATCGATATAGTGGCTGACGACCAGGGAAATAATTGCGGCGGCTGCCAGTACATAAATTAAAGGGCTGAGAAATTGTTTCAGAAAAACAATAACCGGAGATGTTTTTTTCTTGCCTTTTAATTCGTTAGCTCCGTATCGGGATAGTCTTTCCTTAGCTTCGGTTTCAGTCAGACCGTTACGGTTGGAATTTAGAGCATGCAGGACTTCGTCCGTACTCCTGGTGTGCCATTTCTCTGTCATAGCTTTAATATAGCAAAATGAAGTCGGAAATGCTATGTGAACAAAACAATCCGTGTTTTGACTTTATCTCATAGACTACTTATAATAGTGGCTCACAAAGTATCTTAAATACATCTTAAATACCAAATATACGGAGAGCTATGGTATTGTTTTCCGATAGAAATGAATCCAATAAAGAAACGAAAAAACTACCCGTATGGTGTGACCCGTTTTTATGGGTATTCATCGTAATCGCCGCAGCAAGTGTCGTTATTTCCACTATTAAATCCGGTGGATGGCTGTCTGACCTATTCCTCATTTCGGTTATTATAACCAGTGTCCTTATCTTTTTATTAACAAGACATAAAACGGCTTCTGTGGTAGAACCAGGTCATCCGGTATTAGAGTCCTGGGTTATGCTGGCCTATTTCGGGCTGTACTTCGTTTTGAGTATGCTAACCAGGGGAGAGGGCATCTTAAGTAACGAATTCTTAAAATGGCTCTGGTTTATCATACTCCCCATATTAGTGATATATTTTCTGAATTGGCCTAACCGGGATTTTAAAAACCTATTAAAATCGGTTGGATTCCGCCGTCAGGGCTTGGGCAAATCATTATTGTTCGGCTTATTGGCATATGTCATATTTATTCCGTTTATGCCGTTTATGATGCCGGCAGCACAACAAGAAAAGCTGCTGGAAATATTCCAGGAACCGTTACGGTTAATCGTATTTTTGCCGCTGTGCTTCTTGTTGTCACTGGTTACTGCCGCCTCAACGGAAGAAATATTTTTCCGGGGAATCCTGCAGTCGCGTTTTTCCAGGTTGATGAAGTCCGAATTACGCAGTTGCCTGGTAATCGCGTTTTTATTTGGTATATACCATCTGCCTTATGCGTATTATTCTATCTATTGGGCATCACACTGGGATATACTCTGGGCAGTTACAGGTGTTTTATCGGAGCAAATGATAACGGGGGTAGTATTGGGTATTTTATGGTGGCGAACTCACAATATCGCCGGCCCCATGTTATTTCATGCACTCGTTAACCTGGCGGGCGTTATGACCAGCATCAATTTCGGAACGGGATAGCCATGACTATTCGCTTGTTTTGAATCTTAGTATCGCCACGATAATAAAGGCTGCGGCGAAGCCGAATAATACCAGGAAATTCCACATTACATCACCGGCCGTCGCCCCGAAGAGCATCAGTTTGTTGAATCCGTCGCAAGCCCAGCCGTGTGGTGTAATTTTAGCGATGAACTGCATCCAGTTCGGAGCGATAAATAACGGCCACCAGCAGCCGCCCAGCGGGGCCAGTATCAGGGAAACAAGTACGGCCAGTGCCGAGACACCGCGTTCGGTTTTAACCAGCGTGGCCAGCATGACTGAGAAGGCGGCCGACATCAGTACCATCAGGAAAGAGAGCAGGAAGACCGCCCACGGAACGAATCCGAAATCGACCTTGAAAACGAAATAACCCAGTACCAGAAAGATGATTATCTGTAATAAGCCGCGGAGAACTCCGCCCAAATATATCCCGCCTAAAATGGATTCTTTTCTGACCGAAGTGGCCATCATCCGTTCCAGGGTCCGGTTCCGGCGCTCCCGGATAATATCGGTTGAGGCCATTGCGGCGGCAAAGAAAACGAACATTACCAGGTAACCCGGGACAACGTAAGAAGAAGCATTGATAGGTTTGACTTCACCGACATCTTTTGCCTCGAAAGTGATTAAAGCAGTACCGTTAGCCGTGCTTTCTCCAGCCAGTATTTTTGTTATAGCTGCCTGTATTTCCGCTTCGGATGCCCCGTTTTGGGCAAGCAGTTGAACGACCGAATTAACCTCCACGCTCATCGCTCCGAACCCGGCGGAGATACTCTGAGCCAGTCCGTAAAGAGCCATCCGGGTATTGGTCGATTCCGGCATAACGATTATTTCCAGAGTGGTGTTTTGTCCTGCCATAATCTTTTGCGTAAAATCAGCAGGAAATGCCAGGACTCCCGCGATATTTCCGTCGGCGACATCGGTTTTCGCCTTTTCGTAACCTTTCTCCCAGATGATTACCGGAGCACCCGGTTCCAGTGCGGCTTCATCGGTAGTCACGAGAGATTGAATAATCTGGTTACTCAGGCCGCCGGCTTCTTGCGTGGTTAAATGAAGTGTCATTCTCGGGTCTTCGGAGCCGGTATTTGCCAGCATTATATTGAACAATACTATGAACAAAAACGGGAAAAGAATAAACATACCCAAAGCCAGGCGGTCGATAAGGAACAGCCGCAGGGTATTTAAGGCGATATACCAGACGTGTTTCAAACTGCGTTTCGTCATCTATTTGCCTCCCCTCACCGCCCGGAAAATGAAACGGCTGATTATCAAGCCGACGACTGTGATACCTGCCAATACCAGTAACTCCGTTCCGATATCGCCTAACGCCCCCCCTTGCCCGATTACAATACGGAAAGCGTCGTTAGCGTAAGTATTAATCGAAAACCGGCTGAGCGTATACAACGTGCTGCCCTCGGAAATCGGGAAAAAAGTTCCGGAGAGCATGACCATCGCCATAGTAAAAAATACCCCGATCCATACAGCCTGGTTGGTTGTTTTGCAGATAGCTCCGAGGATGAGCCCGCAAACGCTGCAGGCAGCGGAAAACAGCAATGCTACCAGCATGGCTTCCAGGAAAGTCAACGGTGTAAACATTCGGAAGACGGAGTACGACAGGATTAACAGAATCAGCGTCTGGATAAAGCCGCGGGCAACATAGGCTATAAACTTACCGAAAAACAGCTCGCTGATTTTTAACCGGCTGGCGATCAGGCGTTCCAGGGTGCCTTTGCGTCGTTCATCGACCATCGACTGGGCGGTTAAGCTGACACTGAATAAAACGAACATTGTAATGATACCGGGTAAATACTGGTTCACCGGGTCCGGACTGCTGCCGACCGTCGCTTCGGTAATCGAGACCGCAGGCGTGGTTTTTTCTTTGGTAATATAGTCTTGCACCACGAGTTCTATTTGCGACTCGGAGATATTTTTACCGGATAAATCGGTTTTAACCCGGTTTAGTACCTGAATCTCGCTGGAAATATTTTCTGCAATACCCCGGATAATGCTGGCAATGATTTGTCCGTCAATATTGCCGTTGCCGCGCTGTTGAAAAGTAATTTGCACCGGCTCTCCGGCAGCTAAAGTATCGGAAAACCCGGCCGGAATAAATACGGCCATTTGAATAGCGGAACGTGATAATTTCGCCTCGGCATCGGAAGCGGAGAGCATCTTTATCGTCAGGCCTTCATTATTATCCAGTTCCTGAATAAGTTCGGTAGAGTATTTACCTCCATCGTCCTCATTGACGATATAAGCGGTACCGTTAAATTGCAGATTGGCGCCGAAAACACCATACATCAGAGCGAAGATTAATACCGGTAATAATAATGCAAAGGCTAAATCTCCGGTATCACGGAAAAAGTCCTTTATTTCTTTAAAAGCAATGAGAAATGATTTAGTCATACTAATCTCGCAGGCTCCGGCCCGTTAATTTCAAAAATACCTCTTCTAATGAAGTATGTTCCGGGTCGCCTATCTTGCTCTTCAAAGCGTAGGGAGTATCCATGTCGATTATTTTCCCGCCGTCCATAATAGCGATGCGTTTACAGAGACGGTCGGCCTCTTCCATATAGTGAGTTGTATAAAGAATTGTCATACCCTTATCCCGGAGGTTTTCGATGGTCTCGTAGATGTTATTGCGGGACTGGGGATCGATACCGACAGTAGGTTCATCGAGGAAAAGCAATTGCGGATGTCCCATCAGGGCAATCGCCAGGTTCACGCGGCGCATCATACCGCCGGAGAATTTTTCTACGCGGCCTTTTTTCGCCCGGTCGGTCAACCCCATCAACTCGAGGTTAGCCATTGCTTGCTGCCTGGCCTCGGCACTGCTCAGGTTGGCCATTCTGCCGAAGAACACGAGGTTATCAAAGGCTGACATATCGGCGTATAAAGCCAGTTCCTGGGGGCAAATCCCGATGAGGCTTCTAACCTGGTCGGGATTATTTTTCACCGAATAGCCGCCGATGGTAACTTCGCCGGCATCGGAGGGAATAATCGTCGAAAGCATTCTGATGGTGGTGGTTTTACCGGCACCGTTTGGGCCGAGCAGCCCGAAAATCTCGCCTTTTTCGATATTGAATGATACTCCGTTAACAGCTTTTAAATCACGAAAACTTTTTTGTAAATTATTCGCTACCAGAAAAGTCTCAGCCATCGGACACCCCCCGCTTTCTCTGCCTTATTAAAGGCAACTTCAGGTTTTTAATAACAGGTATTATAAAGTATTTATACCAGGCGAATAAAGAGACTAATTGCCAGCTCTATACCTGTCCGAAAGACTAGTATTTAGATGGATTGACAGACCTACCCGCAGGGTATAGGATAAAGCATCATCTTGTGAATTTGGTCTGAGGTTAGCAGTGATGGAAGAAGAGAAACAAAAGAGACCGGTTGTAAAAAAAGCCGTGATTAAGGTTTCAAGGACTGCGAAAACGTTTAGTCCGGTAAAAGGGGCAATAACCGCTTTCGAGGGGTATGCCAATAGTTCTCCGATAGGTCTTTATATCGTCCAGGACGGTAAATTCCGTTTTGTAAATGCCCGTTTTGAGGAAATATTGGGCATCAATAAAGACCGAATACTCGGGACGAAATCGCTGGGTTACGTATACCCGGCCGACCGGGGAAGTGTCAGAGTAAATGCCATACGTGTATTAAAAGAGGGCGATAAGGCACAATATCATCCTTACGAATATCGTATTATCCGGAAATCCGGGGAATACCGCTGGGTGATGGAGACGGTTGCCCCGATTGAGTACGAAGGAAAACGGGCGGCACTCGGTAATTGTATGGATATTACTGATACCAAACAGGCTGAAGAATCACTTAGGGAAAACGAACAAAGGTTAAAAGACTCCCAATCCTTAGGGAAAATCGCTCACTGGGAACTTATGGAAGCTACCGGGACGGCAATCTGGTCCGAACAGATGTATAAATTATTCGAACGTGATGAAACGTTACCGGCACCGGGTCCGGCTGAAATTGCCGGATATTTTTCTCCTGAAGAGTACGCTAAATTCGAGCAAATCAGGATAACCAGCGAAAAAGAGAGTAAGGAAGCTCACGCCGATGTTACGGCTATACTCCCATCCGGTAAGACTCCGATATTTTTCATCTCGATGCGCCCGGTATTCGACGAAAACGGAAAGAGAATAAAATCGTTCGGTATTATTCAGGATATTACGGAACGAAAAATAATAGAAGAACAATTGAAGTTACACGCCGATTTACTCGATTCTGCGGTTGATGCGGCTTATGCGGCCGATGGGGACGGAAATATTTTTTATGTGAATGAAGCCGCGGTTAAGCTATTCGGTTTTCCCAGAGAGAAGATGTTAAAAATGACACTTCCGGAGCTGGATACACCCGGCTCGGCCGTAATAAGACGGGATGAACTAATGCAGACAGGCCAGTTGTCTTTTGAGACTATAGTAAAGAAAAAAGACGGTTCTAACATTCCGGTCGAGATACGCACTCGTATGACGGAACACGACAAGCGTAAAGTTGTGTTGACCTTTGCCAGAGATATTACCAGGCGCAAAGCTGCAGAACGGCAGTTACGCGAAAGCGAAGAAAAATTCCGTGAGATGTTCGAACAGTCCAAAGACGCCATTTTTATGACCTCTCAAGAGGGCAAGTTTTTCGATGTTAATGAAAGTTCTTTAGAGCTTTTTGGCTTCACCAAAGATGAAATGCTCGATATGACGGTTTTTCAGTTGTTTGTCGATTCGGCTGACCGCGGCAGGTTTACGCAGGACGTCGAGGCCAACGGTTCGGTTAAAGGCTGGGAGGTCAAAATGAGAAAGAAAGACGGCTCGGAGGTGTATTGTCTTCTGACGGCCGTTATGCTTAAAGACAATCAGGGAAATTTCATCGGGTATCAGGGCATCATCCGGGATATCACTCAGCGTAAACAGATGGAAATAGACCTGGAGAAAGCCAAAGAGGCTGCCGAAGCGGCGACACAGGCAAAGAGTGAATTTCTGGCCCATATGAGCCATGAGATACGGACGCCGATGAATGCCATTACCGGGTTGAGCCATCTGGCCTTAAAGACCGAACTTACTCCCAAGCAGATAGACTATTTAGGCAAAATCCAATCATCGGCTAACTCATTAATGGGAATCATTAATGATATACTGGACCTCTCTAAAATCGAAGCCGGCAAACTGGAGATAGAACGGACTAATTTCAACCTGGACCAGGTATTGAATAACGTGGCCGGTATGTTTTCTTTAAAAGCCCAGGAAAAAGGTCTGGCTTTAAATTTCCGTGTCGACCCCAGAGTACCGCTGGCTTTAATCGGTGACCCTCTCCGGCTGGGTCAGGTGTTGATTAATCTGATGGGTAACGCTTTCAAGTTTACCGCCGCGGGAGAAATCCGGGTATCCGCAGATGTTGTTAACAGAGATAAGGACAATATCACACTGGCATTCTCGGTGAAAGATACCGGAATCGGTATGACCGGGGAGCAGCAGGCTAAATTATTCCAGCCGTTTACGCAAGCGGATGGTTCGACGACACGTAAATACGGCGGGACCGGTCTGGGTCTAACCATCAGCAAGCAATTGGTAGAGCGTATGGGCGGTAAGATCGGCGTAGAAAGTAAAACGGATGTCGGCAGTAATTTTACATTCACCGTGGTTTTGGGTTTGCAGGAAGAAACACAGGTAAATAAGATTGTGCCCGAGTTTTTACGCGGAATAAGGGTACTGGTTGCCGATGACAGTAAAGAAACCATAGAGATACTTAAAAATATGTTAACGGAAATGTCTTTTACGGTAGAGGTGGTGGATTCGGGGCGGGGTGTATTAAATGAACTATCGAATCCGGAACATAATTATGACCTGGTGTTGCTGGACTGGCGGATGCCGGATATGGACGGTTTTGAAACCGCCCGCCGTATCAGGAGCCAGATTAGTTTACCCAAACTGCCCAAGATATTTATGGTTACCGCCTACGGCCGTGAAGAAGCCATGTACCAGGCTAAAGAGATGGGGCTCGACGCTTTTCTGGTCAAGCCTGTTTCACGGTCTATTCTCTTCGATACGATAATCGAGGTGTTCAGCCAGAGAAAAGATGTACTATCCGTACAAGGTAAACAGGCTGCTGAAGTTGAACATCTGGTAGGTGCGAAAGTGCTGGTCGTGGAAGATAACGAGATTAACCAGCAGGTAGCCCAGGAGCTTCTGGAAGGGTTCGGTCTGGTAGTAACCCTGGCCGGTAACGGTAAAATAGCCACCGAAATGCTGGCTAAAGGCAGCCAATTCGACGCGGTACTGATGGACCTGCAAATGCCGGAAATGGATGGTTATGAGGCCACGCGGGTAATTAGGAAAGACTTGAAAATGGCTGATTTACCCGTTATCGCGATGACCGCTCATGCGGTACAGTCTGAGACAAACCGATGTCTGGAACTCGGGATGAATGATTATGTTACCAAACCGGTGGAACCGGAAAAACTAAAAGCCGCCTTAATTAAGTGTATTAAGCCGAGGGCTGTTGCCCAAGCGGTAAAACTTGATACCCAACAAGCCGTTCCCGCGTCTGAATCGTCAGAGTCACTGCCCGGAATCGACCTGCCGACGGCGATGTTGAGGTTGATGGGCAACCGTAAACTATTCGATAAATTACTGCATGATTTCGTGCAAAATTATGCCGATATCTCCGGAAAAATCCGGCAGTCTGTCGAAAGTAATAATACAGCGGAAGCCCAGCGTTTAGCTCATACGGTCAAGGGGGTAGCGGGGAACTTGTCAGCGACTATGGTTTACAATAGTGCCCTGGAGATTGAAGCGGCTATCCGCCAGGGCGATAAAACCTTTATAAATGAGGCGATTGGAAAGCTGGAAGAAGGAATGCGGGTAGTTGTTGAGACGGTAAGCCGGATATCCTCCGGAGAAAAAGCAGCCGGACAGCCTGTTACGTTTAAACCGACTCAGGTCGATGTTTTTAAACTGACCAAAGACTTAACCGAACTGGATAACCTGTTACGAAAAAACAGTCTGCAAGCGAGAAAACAATGGGCAACCCTGAAAAATACGATTGGCGGAAGCGGAACACAGCCGCTCGCCGAGCAGGTTCAGGAGTGCATCAACCGTTTGGATTTCCGTAGTGCGAGGGACAGACTGGCTGCTCTGGCTCAGCAGTTGGGTGTACCGCTCGGGACAGGAGAGAAAAATGGATATTAAGAAACAGACCGTTCTTATTGTGGACGATATGCCGAGTAATATCGAAATTCTGGAAGGAGTGCTGGGGACTGATTACGAAGTCCTCTTCGCTACCAGCGGTAAAGATGCTCTGGAAATAGCCTCTGCACAGAATCCCGATTTAATACTGCTGGATATCGTTATACCGGACATGGACGGTTATGAAGTCTGTGCTAGATTGAAATCCAATCCCAAAACCCAGGATATTCCGGTCATTTTTGTTACGGCGAAAGATCAGGAAGAAGATGAATCCAAAGGACTGAACGCCGGGGTAATCGATTATATTACCAAACCGATTCGTCCGGCCATTGTGAAGGCGAGGGTGCATAACCATTTGGAACTCAAGCGATACCGTGATTCCTTGAAAACACTTTCAATGATGGACGGCTTAACGGGCATTCCGAATCGGCGTCAGTTCGACGAAGCTCTGGAGAATGAATGGCGGCGGGCCCGCCGTAACCAGACTTCCCTGGCCCTTTTGATGATGGACATCGACTTCTTCAAGGCCTTTAACGACCATTACGGACACTTGGCCGGCGACGATTGTCTCCGCCAGTTGGCCAGGAGCCTCGCTGAAGTCATACGCCGTCCCGCCGACCTGGTTGCCCGCTACGGCGGAGAAGAATTCGTTGCCCTGTTGCCGGAGACTAATGCCGCAGGTGCTTTAGAAGCCGCCGGGCGGATTCAAGAGAAAATAAAGATGATGAATATGCCCCATGCATTTTCATCTGTAGCCGATAGAGTAACGCTGAGTATCGGAGTAGCCGCAACCGTGCCGACCGATAAGCAAATGCCCATCGAACTTATCAAGCACGCGGATGACTGTCTCTATGCCGCCAAGCAGAGCGGCCGGAATACGATAAAAAGCAACGTGTCATAAACACAATCAGGGCTGAGCCGTTTGAACTTAGTCTCATCCTGACGGTATAATTAATGCATATAGCTTACTATTTTCCCCGGCAACTCTCTTTCAGGAGGCATTAATTGAGACCGAACGGTTTTGACCAATTTAAGGGTTCCGCGGACTATGTTACATCAGAATCACTGCGTAATGCCGTTAACTTATCCATCGCTCTCGGCAGACCGCTGTTAATAAGAGGCGAACCGGGTACCGGAAAAACCCAGTTAGCTCACAGTATCGCCCGCTCACTGCAGAAAAAACTGATTACCTGGAATATTAAATCGACTACCAAAGCTCAGGACGGCTTATATGTTTATGATACCGTCCAGCGTTTAAATGACAGCCGCTTCGGCGATAAAGATATCTCGGATATCAGCCATTACATCAAGAAGGGCAAGCTGGGACAGGCTTTTGCTTCGCCGGAGCAGGTAGTTTTACTTATTGACGAAATAGATAAAGCGGATGTCGAATTTCCGAATGATTTATTGAACGAAATCGATGAGATGAGCTTTTTCATACCGGAGACCGGGGAAACGGTTACAGCCGTCCACCGTCCGGTTACGATTATCACCAGCAATGCGGAAAA
This sequence comes from uncultured Dehalococcoidales bacterium, assembly GCA_964547925.1. GTDB lineage: Bacteria > Chloroflexota > Dehalococcoidia > Dehalococcoidales > JAFGLR01 > JAFGLR01. Next base: position 15,131 of record CAZJQF010000013.1, on the reverse strand, counting down.
AGAATTACCCGATGCCTTTCTGCGGCGCTGTATTTTCCACTATATCGAATTTCCCACCCCGCAATTGATGGAAGAAATCGTCCGCGTCCACTTCCCCGACGTAAAAAATAAGCTGATGGATACGGCAATCAAGGTCTTTTACAGCCTGCGTGAAGTGGATGAATTCCGCAAGAAACCGTCCACCAGCGAGCTTATCGACTGGATTAAAGCATTAATTGCCTGCGATGTGCCGCCGGAAAGTCTTTCCCGCGAAGTGCCGTTTGCCGGAGCTTTGCTGAAAAAAGAAATCGATTACGATTACTTTATCAATAATTATCTGGCCCGAAACGGTAATTCTATCCAGCGGCGGTAAAGTAAATGTTTACCGGTTTTTTCTATACGCTGCGTAAGAAAAAGGTGCCCGTCTCCGTAACCGAATGGATGACGCTCCTCGAAGCCATGGACCGCGGCTGCATCAACAACCTGGATGAATTTTATTATCTCGCCCGTTCCATTCTGGTAAAGAGCGAAGGACACTTCGACCATTACGATCTGGCTTTTCAGGAATATTTTAACGGCATCATCTCTAATTCTGAAGAGATCAGCGAACAAATCAGAGACTGGCTGAAAGAGTCGTTAGCCTTCCGCAAAATTTTCGATGAAAATCCCGGATTGTTCGATAAGATGTCTCTCGAAGAAGTGATGAAGGAACTGGAGAAGCGGCTTGCCGAACAGAAGGAACAGCATGACGGCGGCGGCCACTGGATCGGCCGCGGCGGTACTTCTCCCTTCGGCCATTCCGGATATCATCCCAACGGTATCAGAATCGGCGGGGAATCCGGCGGACGCCACGCCATTAAAATTGCCCAGGAAAGACGTTTCCGCAACTACTCCAGTGATTTAACGCTGGATACCCGGCAGATGAAAGTCGCCTTAAGGCGTTTGCGGCAGTTAACCCGTACCGGTCCGGAGGATGAGCTTGACCTGGATAAAACAATTCACGCTACCGCTAAGAATGTCGGCGACCTCGAACTAATCTGGCGGCGGTCGCGGAAAAATACGGTAAAACTATTGTTGTTGATGGACGTCGGCGGTTCGATGGACCCGTATGCCATGCTGTGCAGCCGGCTATTTTCCGCCGCCCATTCGAGTACGCATTTCAAGGATTTCCGTTATTATTTTTTCCATAATTGTATTTACGAAGATGTATTTGCCGATATGGAACGCAGCGAAAAAATCAGTACGGAGCATCTTTTACATACTCTCGAACCGGACTATAAAGTAATTATCGTCGGGGACGCCCGGATGGGTTCCTGGGAATTGGTGGAACCTTACGGAGCTATCGATTACTATCATAATAATCCGACACCGGGTATCGTCTGGATGAAGCGTTTTGCCGAACATTTTACCCGGGCGGTCTGGTTAAATCCGGATGAAATAAAATACTGGAATCACCCTACGGTAAAAGCTATTTCCCGTCTTTTTCCTATGTTTCCGCTCACCATTGAAGGATTGGAACAGTCTATTAAAAAACTTGTGGTCAAACGGTAAGCCGGAATTGACAAATTAAGGAAATGCATCATACCTGTCAGGTACGCAGCGAAGAAATTATACCGTGAGAAAAAAGATTATAACGGTGAAGTCTCGTCGAAGCTGATTAATCCCCGCCTTACAGCCAGAACAACGGCATGAGTACGGTCGTTGGCATTCAACTTGCGTAAAATCGAGGATATCTGGTTCTTTATCGTTTGCTCGCTGGTACCCATAAGCTGAGCGATTTGCTTGTTGGAATTACCGTTGGTAATCTGTTTCAATACCTGGGTTTCTTTATTGGTGAGCGGGGCTGTCACGGCATCCATATTTTTACCGATGCCCACCATATCCTGGAATTGCTTTAAGACGCGCTCCGCTACCTTTGGTTTGTTTAACAGGCTTTCGTTAATTGGGTATTCTCCGTGGCAGGCCTGTTTTATGGTATTAATGAGTTCCTGTTTGCTGAGTTTCTGGTCGATATAGGCTACCGCACCGGTTTTGATAGTTTCGAAAAGCTCTTCGTTATCGAAATTGGGGCTGATGACAATCATGCGACAGGAAGGATAACTGTGTTTGATTTTCCGGCTTAATTCCAGGCCTGACAGGGTGGGATAGTCGATATCTATCAATAGAACATCAGGGTCTTTTTCCTCGATAGTATCCAAAATATTTTCAGTCGGTGACATGCCGATGACTTCGAAACTGGTTTCACTAGAGAGGAGCTGGCAAAGACCGTCCCTGACCAGGATCTGCTTATTGACTATCAATACAACAGTCTTATCCATTTTTAAACCTTCCTAAAACGATGGCTGCTTTGAGCTTTATTAATTCCTACTGATTAAAGATACGCATTATTGTCATTACTGTCAAGAGGGAAAACGTGCTTACACCCATAAAATCGGTCTAATTTATAGTACTTTAAGGTGAGTATTCGAATATCTTGAGGTAGCTGATTTGCTTATTCCCATACGTGACTGTGCCGGTCTGGTATACTCTTTGGTAATGTTCCATTTTAGCCAAAGGTACCGGGCTGGCTAATGGGTTAGTGCCGACGATCCTGAAGTTACCGGTAGTCTGGCTATCGATATAATCCATAGCTTCCCGGTAGGTAGGAAATACCTCCATAGACTGAATCAGTTTTTTCCCGGAAACCGTATTGTAAGAAATGACGGTAGAAGAGGTTGGACGTACCTCGGCCCCGTTAAAATTATAAAGTCTGACCATCATACTCCGGTAATATTCCGGATAATATAAAATAATTCCTTCCCATTTGTCGCCGTTTTTCCGGTAATAGACATCAGCATAATCGTATACATCGTTTCCTGCCCAGGTAGCGATATTGGGAAACCTGGTCATATACGGATTATCCGGTAAGGCCATCGTGATATCTATCATCAGATAGCGTGCACCCAGTCTATTAATGCTGCGGGTGGCTCGTTCGTCATCCTGGTTAAGTAAATAATGTGCTACTCCACTGGCACCTGCCTGATGCGGATTCGCGTTGGGTATTCGATGCGCAACTTGAGTGATGATATGGCCGTAAGGCCACCAGCTTAAAACGCCGTAGGCTGAATCCGGGTAATCGTACTCATCGTCCACCGGTGTATTGTATAAACTGTAATAAAAATCTGCGTCGCCGAAAGGCTCCGGAGTATTGGTTTTCATCCATGTCAGAGCCTCATGCCAGAATCTGTTGGTCCCCTGGTTATCATCTGCCAAATCGAGTGCCGGTTTCATACTGGTGAAAATTCCAAGAAGGAAAATGATACCCAGAGCCAGGATGCAATGTATCGCTTTAAAGGCTATGCTCCGGGTCTGTTCCGGTTGTTTAATTCGTTGTTTCTTCTTTCGGGATACCGTAGTCGCCTGTTTTAATTTAAGTTTAACCCAATCCCAGGCTTTAGGAATAAAATCGATGGTATACCAGATAAATAATCCGCTGAGAATTACGTAAACGATGGTAAGATATTCCGTAAAACGGCTCTGTCCGACCGTCGCCATGAAAGTAAGCAAAAACCAGCTTAAAAATAAAACCCGTTCGCCGGTTGCGTCCCGGACGGTTTTGATAACTAAAATGATAAGCCCGATAATTGCGAGAATGCCGGGTATCCTGAAGTATCCCCAGTATCTTTCGAAAGAAAACTTACCGTTTAACATAAAGACCGGCTGGACTTCGGCTATCGTTAGGGCATTCGTATTGGGAGTAAAGGTTTCAAAACGGTGCATCACCTGGCGTATAAAACCGGGGTCAATCAAATAAGTCGCCAGTATTATTATTCCGGCGAAAGCGATGGAAAATACCAGGAAATAGATTCTTTTTAAATGTAAAAGTTCGATAATTCTGGATATTCCGACCAGTAATGGGACGGAGGCTGTTCCTACCAATAATGCAATGACTTCAAGAGAAAAATACGCTAAGGTATTATGAAACGGGATAATCATCAACAACGGGACTAAAAATGTAGGAACAGATATTACCGTAAGATAGTCGGTATTCCGGTTTCTGAAATAATCGATGATAAACATTAGAACGAAGAAGCCGAAAAAGAGCAGGACGAAAAGCAATCCGCCGACCCATGTCATAAGGTAGACACCCAGCATAATGCCGCATAAAACGGCAAAAATAACAGGTTTTATAAGCTGCTTTTTCTGCGTGATAAAACTGGAAAATGAAAAACCGTTTGTGCGGCTGTATTTTAAGGCTAATAACAAAAATAAAACGCTGATTGAACTGAATAATACCTCGGCGACGTGGTGGTCCGCCTGGGCAAGTAAAGAGGTCGCTAGAAACATAGTCGGTAAAAACACGAGTATCAGAGCCGCAATCAATCCGACATAACGGTTAAAAAGGATTTTTCCGATGAAATAGACCGGTATGACTGCCAGCGCTCCCATAACGGGAGGCGTGTAGGCAGCAACCATTTCAATAGTATGCTGGGAAGGATTACCGAGTCCGATGACCCAGGCAAAAAAGCCGATTAAAATATCGAAAAACGGCGCGAAGAATACTTCTTGTCCGTTGGGGAAATACGTATAAGGGTCGAAAGTAATGCGCTGGGGAAAGTGCTGTAACAAATTTTCGATGAGGCGGACGTGGTACCATGCATCGTTCCCCTGAAGATTAATCCAGCCGGCACCGAAGACAGTCTCTTGATTCGGTAGTATTCTGAGCAACAGAGCCCCGATGCCGACGGCTAACAAGATAGCCAAATCGATTGCCCAGTAATATTTAAATCCGGTTTGTTGCTTTGTATTTTTCATAGATAAGCTTGATAAGTGACATTATACAATTTTCCTTCGGACTTGGAAACGTCGGATGAGTTGTCTGCAGGCAACGGACAGAATATTATATGACGGTATTCAGTTCAGGCAGAAAACCGGTGTTTAATTAAAAACCAGCCGATTTTAAACCCATCGGTGTATCTGCCCAATTTGGCTATACCTTGCCGGGCACGATAGGTGATGGGTAATTCCCCTATTTTATATCCGTGTTTCGATATCTGAGTGAGGATTTCCGCTTCGATTTGGAATCCCATAACCGTCAGGTGTAGATTATCGATTACTTCTTTACGGAATCCCCAGTAACCGGTACAGAGGTCACTTATTCTGGTTCCGTATAATATATTAGCCAGAAAGGTCAGCAGGTGATTTCCGATAAAATTAGTACGCCGCAAAGCCCCTTTTTCCCGTTTGCCCCTGAGTCGCGAACCGATTACCACGGGATGTTTTTCTAATAATTTGAGCATTTCGGGTAGATAGGCTGCCGGATAGGTAAAATCACCATCGAGCATGAAAATATAGTCGCCGTCGGCTTCTTTGAAAGCAGACGTAACTGCTGCCCCTTTGCCCCGCCCCGCATGAATAATGCGGACACTCTTTTTCTGGACGATTTCTAGTGTGCGGTCGGTCGAGCCGCTATCGGCAACGAGGATTTCTACCTGATATCCAAGGTCATTGAGGATTTCCCTGGGTATCTCTTCAATTACATTGCCGATGGCTTGTTCTTCATTTAATGTCGGCAGTATAATACAAACTTTTTTCGGCATTTGACTGTTCGGATTATAATTTATTTTAAAATCATTAATTATTTTTCTGTGTTATAATACCATTCATAATACCATCAGGTATAAATTGAAGTCTATAACAATCCGGTATTTTAATGAAAATTTTAATCGGTACCCCGATACACCGTGCGGGTGCATATGTTCTGGACAAGTTTCTAACTAACCAGCAGCAGATTCAGCAGAAAAACCCTTCCTGTGAGTTGGTATTCGCTACCTGTGAGCCGGATTTTCTGGTTGACCTGAAAAACCAGCTCAGCCGCTATGATTTGAGAGCGGATGTCATTCCTTATGATGTCATCAAACCCGGCTGGGCTAAAAGCCGGTTTTGGAATATCGCCGCCGGTAGGGAGGCTATCCGCCGGTATTTCATAGCGAAGCTTGAATTTGACGGGCTTCTCTTTCTGGATGCGGATATGGTATTCGATGTGTCGGTAATTGACATAATGGTAAGAGAGATGGAAGGCTGTGATGCGGTATTCAGCGGATACCGGGCAAAATATATCGGAATCGGACTGACCGGTGCCGGCTGCTTAATGATGACGAGACGTATTTTAGAAAAGGTTAAATTTTATTGTTACGAATATAAAAATGGAGCCGCTATCAGCGAAGATAATATCCTCGAAGTGGATTTATTCCGGTCGGGTGCTCGCATAAAGAAAGGCATTTTCCTATCCATAGACCACTATACTAATTCAAACCCATTGATACATATAGAACCCCAAAAACTGAGCCTCTTTACGAAAATCAGAATATCTCCCTTGGCGAGGTACTGTTTCATTAAAATGGATATGCTTTTACACTACAACTTATCCTGGAAATTGTTTCTT
>CAZJQF010000013.1:0-8628 GCA_964547925.1 uncultured Dehalococcoidales bacterium | reverse complement strand
TTAGATTTAATACGGGCGTAAATCAAACCTCTGAACGCTGCAGTCGGTAACCGGCCGGTCTTTGAAAGGACAATTCCGGCAGGTAGAATACTTCTGCGGGGTGTCTCTTATGATTCTCCTGATTTCCGCCGCTCGTTTACTCCGCCAGATATCGGCAAATGACGTTTTGTCGGTCAGTTTTCCGTACGGTTGTTCGGCACTATTGTCCTGGTCGCAAGATACCACGGTGCCGTCAGCAAAGACCGTCGGGAAAATGAAAGCTTTTTCACATATAAAATCTTTGCGGTTAATCCTTTCTCCTTTTTGATACGTATATGCTTGCAAACGCTCATTATCAGGAATTAAAGAGCGGTGAAATGAATCATCCGGAGTATTGATAATCGAAAGCGTGCGGAGGGTAATCATATCGAACCCGTTTTCTAGACCGAATTGCTGCAGCCGGGGGACTTCGTGTTCGTTGTGTTTCATTAGGATAAAACGGTGGTGTAGAATAGGGTATTTTTGGTTCCTTTGCTTTTTTAATTCCGCTATCCGGTGTACGCCGCTTAATGCCGGGGCGAGTTTAGCCCCGGTGCGGTAAATGCGGTTTGTATCATCGGTTAAACCATCGAGGGCTACGATAAGATAGGTTGGCGGATAGTCGATTAACGCTTGAATTACGTCCGGGTTGTCCAGGTTTTGTCCGTTAGTCGAAACGAAAGTAGCGATACCCCGGTTGTGGACGATTTTCAGCATTTCCGCCAGGTTGGGATGCAGCAGAGATTCCCCCCAACCCCACAGGGAGACGGTAAGTAAATACGGACCGGCCTCATCCATGACCTTTTTTAACAAATCCGGGGACATATTTTGAGGTTTACGTTTAAGTATGCCGGTACCGGTAGGGCAGACGGTACATTTCAGGTTACAATAGTTGGTAAACTCAATTTGCATATGTATCGGCCAGCTCCAGGGCTGTAATCTCCGGTGTATCAGGTTGAGGCCGCTTTTTAATAAATTAACCCGCTTGCTTAGAGGCATTTGCCGGGTATGGATATCCATCAGGTCGAACTGAAAGTCATACCTGCCTTTACCGGCAATATTAAAAAACAATTCCGGCGCTTTAATTAGATATTCACGACGTCGTTCTAATCTCATTGAGGCTCCCTTAGCTATTGTAATATATCTATTTTACTCTATGAAATTCGTAATGTACCATTTTCTCAGCGGCGCCTCCGATGCCGAAAGCATATCCTATCATTTGTCCGAGACCGTCTAATAGCAGGCCGATAATCAGAGCGGGTAATAAACGCCGGTGCAGGCTTGGGGGTATTTTCGCCCGTTTAATATTCTTCTGGATGCGTGAAAAGCGCAGGAATGGGATGCCGGGAGAAGCTACCGTAAACATCAAACGGCGGTACCACGGCCACCAGGCAGACCAAGTTCCGGCGAACTCGCGGCCGGCATAAAAACGGGCCGGAATCCATACTGCCCAGGAATTGAAGTTCTGGTGGGATGTGTAGGTGCCCGGTTCTAAAAAAAGTTTATATCCTTTCGCCGTTAAATGACGGTGCAAAATACTTTCCGCCTGCATTAAAACAGGCAATTTCTCCCCAAAAGACAATAGTATTTCTTTTTTGTAACAGGAGTTGTGTCCGGGCAGGTGACGCATCGGGCCGGAATTTATCGGCAGGCACCAATCTCCATATGCCTGGAAAAAGTCTGCCCAGCTGACCGGGTTATCCGGGTTGGCATTCTGCATACCGGGACCGACAGCCGCCCATGGTTGGCGGTGGTTTTCAATAAATAATTCCGCCCAATGGTTATCAGGGAAAGAATGGTCTTCCGTCAGGGCAACCAAAGGGGCTGTGGCTTTTAAAATCCCGGCCGTAAAGCCGCCCGATATCGAACGGACTTTTTCTACCGGCACAATTTGCCGGCTGTGAAAGACTTTTAGCTCATCCTCGATAATATCCCCGGCCGGCCCGGGGGTAACAATAACGATTTCTATTTGTTTAGCAGCGGTCTGTTTCTGTAAACAGTGTATGGTTTTCCTGACCGTTTCGTATTTATCCGGAATGACAACAATCGCACTTAATGCCGGAGTAGTCAGGTTCGGTTTATCGCTGTGAAATTCTAAATCGTTCTTCACTGTATATTTCCCTGTTCGTTTATCCGCTTAATTGATTTTTCGACTCAGGTGTTTTACGGTACCGCCTTATCATCCTGATGATGACATATATACTGACACAAAAATGCACGCCTAACCAGGCGTAACCTACCCCGACAGTATCGAACTGCTGGATAAGTAAATAGCTGGCTGTCAATATGGATATTGATTGGATTATAACAAGGATTATCAGTTCTTTAATACGGTTTTCGATGCGCAGCGTCGTATGGTAGATATGGTTAATAGCCGTGAATAAGCTGGCGACGGACATAACTCTCAACAGCATCAGCCCATGATGGGAATATGAGTGCCCGAAAAGTGATAGTATCCAACCGCCGAGTAATAACATTATGACTATTGCCGGAATCAATAGCAGGTAAGTGAATTGAATTGTCTTCCGGATATTACGCCGGATATCTTCCTCGAAATGTGCCCCTTCGGCGAAAAGCGAATGTGAAGTCCCGGATGATATTGCTCCCAGCAGTCCGGCCAGCACCCACGTAATATAAAAATAAGCGTTTGCTTCCGAGCCCAATACATTCACGATTATTATAGGCAGGATCCATGTAGGAGTTGCTGAAAATATTGTCGATAAATAATTGCCCGTAGAATAACGCCACGAACGGCTGATGATAAGCTTATCCAGACCTGGTTTCAGGCTGAACCCGGGCTGTGCCCGCGGCGCCAGCACAAATATGGCGATTATTGTGGCAATAGCTACCGCTACACCTAAAGAAGCCGCAATGCCGAAGCTGTGGAAATACATTACCAGTAAAAACGGCAGGGGGATTTTTAAAAGTGAATACGTAGAGTCCGTTATCAAGACGAAAAAAGCTTTTCTCCTCGCGATAAAAACGGCGTCCAGAATCGTCGATGATGTTGAAACAACCACAAAAAGGACAAAAGCAACGGCATAGGGAACGTTTTGCTTGATAAATATTAATGCCGGCGACCAGAATCCAAGACCCAGAACGAATACGGTAGCAGCTACAGCAGCGATTAAACCGCATAACGTTAAGGCGGTGTTAATTAAGGCGACCGGTTTGTCCGCTTTCGGTAAGAAGCGGATTACCGAGGTGCCAACACCGACCATGCTCAAGACGGCAATTAAAGAAATTGCCGATATTGCGGCGGAACCGTAGCCGACATCGGATGGTTTATATAATCTGGCGACGACCATCCAGAAGAAAAAACCGAGACCGGCGGTGAAATAACTGTTAAAAATGAGAAAAATGGAATTCCGGTATAACGGGCTCCGCAGTCGGTTTAATAAAGACCGTATTCCCGTTCCGGATATCGGTATGTTTGGCTTGTTCATTTTCTCCCGGCAGGTTTAGTTTCTTTTTATTTTATCTGGCATAAACTATCATATTTAAAATACCCGGCTAATATTCCAGAATAGCAGATGTATCTGTTCAAGTAAATGTTATTAACGCTCAGTTAAGGCTAATTACCGCTTGTTGGTGTTTGATAATGGGAAATCGAGATGTTAACATAAGGAAAGTAGATTTGGCTGTGCATCGGAATATTGTATGGGAATTGAGCCCGGTAAAATAAACGCTAAGCGTAAAATATTACTGGTTATTGCTTTAGTTACCGTTATCGCGGTTCCGCTTGTATTACTGACCGGCGGCGGATTCAGGATTGCTTTCAGCTTGATAGTCTTATTATTCTGCCCCGGATACGTTCTTTTAGATGTGCTGTTTCCCGTCCGTAAGGAAATTAAACCCATCGAACGTATTGCCCTCAGTATTGGTCTGAGCATTGCCGTGGTATCCGTATTCGGCTTAGTTCTGCATTATACACCATTAGGGTTGGGGGTCGTATCCGTATTTTTTACGACCGTGTTTTTTATTTTCATTCTGACAGCCGTAAGCTGGTTCCGTTCGGGCAAAAAACTATCGGAGGAAGGACAGGAAAAACCGGTCGGTTCCGTTTGCATTATCTCCCGGTTTCGGAAATTGGCCCGGATAGATAAGTCACTAACCGTTGCCCTTGCGGCGGTGGTAATAATTTGTATCGGGATTTTCTGTTTTGTCGCCTTTACACCGGTTAAAGGCGAAATATACACTGAATTTTATCTGCTGGATGCGAACGGAACAACGACGGATTATCCTAATTTGGTCGTTTCCGGAGATAAAGTGGAATTTTCCGCCGGTGTAATCAGCCATGAGGAAAGTCCGACGGAATACCATATCGAAGTCTTGCTTAATAACTCGAAGGTTGCATCCTTTTATACGGGAATACTGAACAAAGATGAAAAGTGGGAAGGTATAATCGGTTTTGTGGCGGAACCGGTTGGGGAGAACCAGAAAGTAACCGTATGGTTATATAAGCAGGGCGAATCGCAGCCTTATAACGGGGATCCTTTATATATTTTCATAAATGTAATCGGGGCGGGGCAATAGATGGCTCCTAGAGTATCGATTATAACAGCTACTTATACTCCGGAAAGGCTGACTGATGTGCAGCAGTTATTGGACAGCGTGACCCGTCAGACCAGCCGTGATTTTGAAATGATTGTTGTTGTAGAAAGAGCCCGCGAACTGATTGATGTAATAGCGGCTTATACGATGGAAAAAAAATACAATAATATCGAGTTGGTTTACAATGAAGGCCCCGGAGGAGCTTCTGCAAACCGGAATCTGGCTATTCCTAGAGCTAAGGGTGATATTATTGCCTTCGTGGATGACGATGCCGTTCTGAGTCCGGATTGGGTGGCGGAAATTATCCGAAGTTTTGATGACGACAGTTCAGTTATCGGGGTAACGGGACCGATTCTGCCTCTCTGGCAGGATAAAAAAGAAGAATGGGTACCCCCGGAGTTTTTCTGGATATTTTCCTGTACTGCCGGTGAGTTAAATGAAAAAACTGAAGTGCGTAACGGCTACTGTACGAATCTTTCTTTCCGGAAAGAAGCTTTTGACAAAGCCGGGCTTTTTAATATCGGGTTGGGTGTTAAGGGACGCGGTAAAGGCGGATGGCAGGAGCCCGGTGCCGAAGAGACCGAGCTGGCAATTCGGATACGGGATGCTACCGGTAAACGGATTGTTTTCAATCCCAAAATAATCGTGCAGCATAAAGTGTATGCCTACCGTTTGTCCGGCAGTTTTATCTCCCGGCGGGCTTTCTGGGAAGGCTACGGTAAGGCTTTATTAAAAATGAAATTCAAGTCGGCCGGTAAGAAATCCGGTGTTCTCACTACGGAGTATTCGTTGCTGCGAAAAATTATAAGCTACCGGCTGCCGCGGAGTTTGGGGCTGCTGTTCCGTAAGCCCCGGAATGCCTTTCGGCAACTGGGGTTAATCATTACTGTATTAAGCTGCGTGGCGGCGGGTTATTTGCGGTTCAATATCGATAGCTTTTTTGGCAGGAAACGGATATGACGGAAAACTCTAATAATTACCGGAAAATTATAATCGTATTGTTGCCGGCAGTTATGGCACTGGCTATATATTTACTGGCAATCAGGTTTGCTTATCCGGTTTTTCAGAACACACGCTTAATGGACCCGTTAGCGGAGATTCATAGTCTTTTCCCCCTCTACTATCTTGCCCTTTTCATGGTGGCTGTCTCGGCGATCCTGATATTTGTCTTTCGTATTCAAAACCGGGCGGTTCATATTTTAGTACTGCTTTTATTCGGGATTATGCTCTGGTACACACGTTATTATCTGGCCGGTTTTTCCTGGGAACCGGACAGTGCCCGTAATCTCAGTGTTTCCCTGAACATTAACGACATTCTCGATGGAACTGTTTTCCACCATTCTAGGTACGGCTCCCAGTTTCCGATTCCCGCTGTTTTGGAAAACATTATCTTCACCGTATCGGGTATGAGTACGGGCATTTATTTCCATCTGATACCGTTCGTCTGGATTGTTGTTTTCGTACTGTTAGTTTATACATTCGGGAACAGTCTTTTCAGTCCTTTGGCCGGGTTTTTAACAGCGTTTTTAGCGATGGCCGGCATGCATTATATGATTTTTATCACGGGTGCTCATACCATCGGGGTTTTATTATTGCTCACAACACTGGTGTTAATGTTACGGACCGGCTTGAAGTGGCGACTGCTAACCGTGGCATTAATTATCGTGGTGGTATTAACCCATCCGATAACTCCGCCGCTGCTGGCGGTATTCCTCGGTGCAGCTTTTATCGCTTATATATCCCGCCGGACGCTGAAAGCCCAGCTAATATTTGCCGGGGTGCTGGTAATTTGTCTGGCCGGGTGGTTGCTCTGGCCTACCCTTTCGACATTAGCCCCTGATGCATCGGGGGTAACTCCGCAAGCTTCAGACATTCCCAACCGGATAGTTCCCAGAGACTTTAATACCACAATACTATATCTCTTCGGCAGTCCTTTTGTTTTCAATGATATATATACCCTTAATAAGGTGGTTTATGGCGTATATATTCTCTTTATTCTAGCCGCCATCGGCACGGTCATCTGGCGGACACAACGGAAGAATAAAAGCTGGTTAGTCACAACGAAACAACTGGGAGGATTGTCCCGCAGCCAGTGGTTTTTAATCATTTGCAGTCCCATTTTAGTAATAGCGGCGGCATTACTGGCAGAAACGGACCATGGCTTGATAGAAAGAGGGCTGACCCTGGCAATATTGACGATGTCCGGGGTAATCGCTTCGGTTGCGGTTGCTTATTGGGAATCGGGTGGGCGTATGTTCCGGAGAGTAGTCGGCGGTCTGGCCGTAGCGTTTTTATTGGTTGCAGCGATGACTTTCCCTGTCATTACCTACAGTATCGATGCTTATTCTAGCTTCCCGAAGTCGGAAGAAAAGGGATTGGAATTTATCAGTAATAATATTTCTCTGTCCGATAAGGTTTTTATATCCTCATTCTCACAACAAATAGTCCTGTATGAGACTTTAACAAAGGACGCTCTCCTTATAAATCAGAACAATGGGATAGAGAAAGGGGATATTTTTGCCTTGCGCTCCACGGGGTTTTATTATGCGGCTATCCGCCAGGACGTTTCTTTTACAGATAACCGGTGGCTGACTTATAAATCATTGTTGGACTCCTCGACGGCGGTGAACAATATCTATTACAGCCCTACTTTCAGTGTCTATTTAAAACGTTAAATTGCCGCTTAGCGTATCCGGTCCAGCACGTCTAAAAATACCCGGTTGATGGCGAAGGCATCCTTAGTGCTGATGGGCATTTCTTTACCGCGGTTAATATCTTTCATAAACAGTTCCAGGTATTTCCTATGGCTCGGTTTATGCCGCAGGGAGATTACCCGGCCGGCATTTTTACTGAACGATTCGGCTATTTTACCCATCAAAATAAACGAATCGAAACCCCGACTGAACGCCCCGGTCCCTTTCGCCGGGCGGGTTTCAATCAGATTCTGGCTATATCCGTTGAACTGGATTCTACGTTTTGTGCCGTCGATAGTTATTATGGGATATTCCCAACCGGGGCTGTTGAAAGAGACGTAAAAACCGGCAAAACCGCCGCCGGTATCGAAGCTGACCCGTAATTCGTCATACTTAACCCAATCCAAATGTCCCTGTTTAGCCAGGTAGACGTCTTTGAGTTTCAAGTTGCCGCAAATTTTATGCAGCATATAAATCGGGTGGATAATCGTTTCACCTAATCGTCCTCCGGGGAGTTTATGGCACCAGTGCTTCGGGTCGGCCAGCATATACTCGTCGGCCGGATGCAGGCATTTAATATCCACATTCAGGATATCACCGGCGTCTTTCCTTTTAACCCGTTCCAGTAAGGCCAGCATCTGGGGGTGGTAAAGCATCGAATAAGAGATGTTGAATTTAATATTCTTGTTCTTTCGGTTGGTATACAAATCCTCTATTTTCTTAGTATCCTCCGGGTTCATCGCCAGCGGCTTTTCGCAGGTAATGTGGCAGCCGGCCTCGATAGCTTTCGCAATGATGGAGAGGTGGGTATCGGGCGGAGTGCAGATATCCACGATATCCGGTTTTTCCGTCTTTAACAATTCATCTAAATCAGTATAAAAATGAGGTATGTGCCAGCGGCGGGCGGTATTCTCTGCCGCGGTTTTGTTAACATCGCAGACAGCGGCAATCGATGTCCTCGGTATTTTCCGCCAGGAAGGGAAATGAGCATCATTAGCCACGGCTCCGGTACCGATAACAGCAACTTTTAAGATAGCAGACAAGTCAGTCTCCATAAAAAAATTATTTAGACTATTCTAACACTTTCTCCGGGAGTTTGTGCTATTTATATATCAGCGATATAATCATTCGTAATGCAAAAGAATTTAACGGCGATAATCGGCGGCGGGGCGGCGGGTATTTGTGCGGCTATCAGCAAAGCCCGTCGGAATGAGCCGGTAGTTATCTGCGAGAAGACCAATCAGCTCGGTAAGAAAATACTGGCCTCCGGCAACGGCCGTTGTAATTTGCTGAACGACGACCTCAGTGAAAAACATTATAACAGCAGTGCCGGGGAACTCGTTAAATCGGTGTTTGCCCGATA
>CAZJQF010000012.1:0-31994 GCA_964547925.1 uncultured Dehalococcoidales bacterium | reverse complement strand
TTAAATAAAACTTTATAAAAGGGGTGAAATATGAAACAAATAGAGACAGATGTTGCAATCGTGGGTGGAGGAACTGCAGGCCTGGCAGCAGCCGTTGCCGCTGC
Source organism: uncultured Dehalococcoidales bacterium (assembly GCA_964547925.1). GTDB lineage: Bacteria > Chloroflexota > Dehalococcoidia > Dehalococcoidales > JAFGLR01 > JAFGLR01. The sequence goes on along the minus strand of CAZJQF010000012.1, from coordinate 31,890 downwards.
AGAAAAAGGGGCTAAAGTAACCGTAATCGAAAAAAGCAGCACTACCGGCGGTACCGGAAATATGGGCATGGGCCCATTCGCCGTAGAAAGTAAGCTGCAACGCATGAAGAACATCACCCTTACTCGTGAGGAAGCTTTCAAAGCATTCATGGATTACACCCACTGGCGTGTCGATGCCAGATTAGTATCCCTCTATATTAATAAATCAGCGGATACTCTCGACTGGCTGGAAAAAATGGGTGTCGTCTGGGGAGGCGTCGAAGCTTATGTTCGCGGCTCTTACGCCACTCATCACCAGGTAACACCTCCGGGCGGCCGCCACGGTGTACCGATGTCAGCCAGTGCTATGTTTAAAGTCCTTACCGATACGGCTAATGATATGGGCGTAAAGTTCATGATCAAAACAGCCGCTAAAAAACTGATTAAAGAGAACGGTAAGGTAGTCGGAGTTATAGCTGAAGATGCATCCGGTGAGGTTCAGGTAAAAGCCAAGGCAGTGATAATCGCTACCGGCGGCTTCGGTAATAATGCGGACATGATTAAGAAATATACTCCCTATGAGTGGGGTAAAGACCTATTCTCCATGAGACTTCCCGGCATGGTCGGTGAAGGCATCCAGATGGCCTGGGAAGCCGGTGCCGGAGCGGAAGGATTGAATATCGAGCTTACATGCATGGCCGGATCAACTCCCTTCACCGGTGAAGTAGTAGATTCCGGAGCAATGAATGCCGCCATGTTCTCTCCGGTAACACCCGCTTTCGGTCAGCCCAACCTTATCGTAAATCTTCATGGCGAGCGGTTCATGAATGAAGCCGAGATGGGCAATGCCACATTTTTCGGTAATGCGGTTGCCCGCCAGCCAAAACGCTGTGCCTTCGTTATTTTCGATGCAGCAACAGCTAAACAATACATGGAAACGGGTTACGATTGGATTAATGGAATGATGCCGCCCATGAAAATAAATGATTTTGACGCCGAAGTCAGAAAAGCTATCGCTAACGGTAATACCCACCTGTTCGCGGCAAGTTCTCTGGATGAACTGGCAAGCCAAACGGGTATCAATGCCGATAACTTAAAGAAAGAAGTTGAGGCATACAACAAGGCCTGCGAAACCGGCCGTGATGATATCTTCCACAAGAGAACTTTATACTTAAGAACGGTGAAGCAGCCTAACTTCTATGCCGGAAAGGCTGTCCCCGGCGGTTACGGCACTTTAGGCGGTATTAAGATTAACCACCGGACAGAGGTAGTTACTGAGGAACAGCAGACTATCCCCGGACTGTATGCTGCCGGTACCGATGCTAACGCCGTCTTTGCCGATAGCTACATCTTTATTCTTCCCGGCAACACGATGGGCTTTGCAATCAATAGCGGGCGTATGGCCGGTGAAAATGCTGCGGTATACGCAAAATCTAATAAATAAGGAGTAATATATGACAAAGAAAATAATCGGATTATCCTGCGGCAGAAAAAACAGTAACTGCGAAGCCTTCCTGAAAGCAGCTTTAATGGGTGCCGAGGAAAAAGGTGTTCCATCCGAGATTATCCGCGTTATGGATTTAAAGGTGTTACCCTGCAACAGCTGCCAGGGTTGTTTTAAAACCGGTAAATGTGCCAAAGATGACGTCGATTGGATTCTGGAAAAGACAATGCTTGGAGATGCTGCCGTAATTGTCAGTGCTCCGGTCTATCATGTCAGAACCAATGGTTATCTGTTATGTATTTCCGAGAAATTGAATCACCTGTTCCCCCGGGACCCTAAGTTGGGCGACCGTAAAAAAATTGGTGCTGTCATATCCGTCGGCGGTTCGGGATATGACGGATGGACCAGCCTCGGTCTTACGACAGTGAATCTCTTTACGCAGCATTTCTCGACTCTGGTCGACCAGATTCAAATCAACCATTGTGCGGATAAGGGCGGTGCCTTGACTCCGGATAACGATTGGGCTATCGAAAGATGTAAACAGATGGGCCGGAACGTCGCCGATGCCCTGAGTATGCCTTTCGAAAAGATTAAATATCTGGGTGAAGAAACCCCGGTATCCTGCCCGGTTTGTCACTGTAATATCATGTATTTTGAGAAAGACTTCCCTGATATAGCCTGTCCGGTCTGCCGTGTTCACGGTAAAGTATCTGTCGCCGGTGGTAAATACAAGATTGCCTGGAACGAGGACGATATTAAGAATCCACGTTTCTCAGTCTTAAGACAACGCCAGCACCTAGATTTCGTCATGAAACATGCCAAAGAAGAAGCGGAACAGGTGGCGTTACCGGAAACTCAGGCCAAGATTAAGCAATACGACGCTTACGGTAAATTCATTAAACCGGAAAAATAACACGGTTTATATTCTGTAATAAAACTGCCTCTGGATTAAATAATCCAGAGGCAGTTTTGTATCGCAAGGATATTAATTAATAATGGTAGTATTTAATATTCCGGCTATTTCGAACCTTCTAATATTATCCGAGCGTCAACAGCAACAGCTCCGTCGGGATACGCAATAAGCGGATTGATATCCATTTCCTTGATTGCCGGATTCTGTTCAATCATCTTAGATATCTTCAATAGTAATTCTGACAGGTATTTTACGTCTACCGGGGGCTGTCCGCGATATCCTTCGAGCAGCCGGTAGGCTTTTATTTCCCGTATCATTTCATATGCGTCTTCCTGTGTTAAAGGAACAATTCTAAAAGATACATCTTTTAATACCTCTACCAGCACACCGCCCAGACCGAACATTAACACCGGCCCGAACTGAGGGTCCTTCGTCATACCCATTACAAGCTCTAGTCCGGACCTGGCCATTTTCTGAACGGATATCCCTTCAATCACAGCATCCGGAACTTTTTCTTTGGCAGCATTAACTATTTCGTCGAAAGCCTTTGTAACGTCATCGGCGTTTTTAAGATTTATTTTAACACCGCCGATATCGCTTTTATGGATAATCTGCGGAGACACTATTTTCATCACGACAGGATAACCTATTTTATCTGCTGAGGATACCGCCTCACTCCGGGTTTTAGAAAGAACCGGTTCGGTTACGTTAATACCGTATTCCTTGAATATTCTTTTACAGCTTATTTCATCCAGAACCGGCGTGGATGCCGTTTTAATTATCTTCGAGGCAGTATTTCCGGCTGATTCATCCACCTCAATTAATTTGTCTTGACCGATAACCTTTACTGCTCCGGCTTCTTTAAATTTTGCCAGGTGAGATATCGAAGTAAAGGCTCTTAATTCGTTAGGATAAACCGGTATACCGTTCCTGAAGAAGAAATCTCTAATCCGCCGTCTATCCGCTTCCAATTCGATGCTGTTCACCCCGGTAAATTCTTCAGGGAGGATAATGACAATCGGTTTTTTATATTTCTTACTTACCTCAACCGGTACGTTCATGAAAGCCTGTTGCTCTTCCGGCAATAAAGCCGTTGTGCCGGAGAATATAGCACTTACTTTAGCTGAGAAGAATAACCTTCTGATTACGATGACGTCAGTCTGGTCGCTCGCCGCAATTGCCTCTAAAACAGACTGCAATAACTGCACCGACGGATGAGGGTTTCCGATATCGAGCGGGTTTTTAATTGACGTCCCGGTAGCCGGTAGTAATTTCTTTAATTTTTCTTCAACATCCGTCGCCAGAGGTTTTAATGATATGCCTTTCGCTTCAGCTGCATCCGCGCCGATTACGCCCCCGGAACCACCGCCGCTGATAAGCACTGCATTCCGGCCGCATCCCCCGGGAATGCACGAAAAAGCCACTGTAGTATCCACCAATTCTTCAAGAGTGCCCACTTTATTTGACCGTGTCTGTCTAAAAAATGTGTCCCAGACTGCCGGACCTCCGGCCAACGAACCCGTATGCGACGCTGCTGCCGCCGCACCTGCCTGAGTTAAGCCGACCTTCCAGATAATAATCGGCTTCTTCCCTGCATTGGTACGAGCAATTTCAAAAAATCGCCGTCCGTCTTTTACCCCTTCAAGATAAGATGTAACAACTTTAGTATCACTATCCTGCATAAGGTATTCGAGAAGGTCGGACTCGTTCACATTACAGGCATTCCCGTAGCTGGCTACTTTGGAATACCGGACTCCTTCTCCCGAGGAACGGTAAACTATGCCTTCAGAGGCCTGTCCGCTCTGGGCAATTAACGCCGTTCCCCCGGTTTCTTTGGTAAAAGTCGCCCCGGTTACTATCGTAATACCGCTCCGGGGACAATATGTCCCGAAGCAGTTAGGTCCCAATACCCTTATGCCGCTCCGGGCAATTCCGACTATTTCTTCTTCCAGCTTGCGGCCTTCTTCTCCCGATTCGCTGAACCCTGAGCTCATTACTATCGCGGCTTTGACTTTTTTCTTTAAACAATCTTGAAGTACACCCGGAACGAAACGGGCAGGAACGAAAACCGACGCTAAATCAATGTCGTCAGGAATATCTGCCACCGAGCGGTAAATTTTAAATCCCAAAGCATTTTCTCCGTTATGATTAACGGCAAACAACTTACCTTTGTATCCATAATCGAGCAAGGATTGTAAATAACGTGTCCCATATGCTATTGAGGATTCCGAAGCCCCGATAACGGCGATTGATTTTGGAACAAATAAAGCTTCCAACCCGGAGTTCTTTCCTGACATATTTCTCCTACAAACAGGTTAATTGATAATGATGTATACAACTTATATTATTATATAAAACAACCTCTCACTTCAAAAAGCAGATTCATATATAACGTTAACATGCTTTATTTATTTCAACTATTGTTATAATGTGACAATTTGTCCGGAAATGATAACTTAAATAATATTTATAATTTACAATAACCTACCTTTTTAACATCTCATATCAAAACCTTTTTTTCTTCAGTACGAAAATTTATAATTATTCGTAATCTTATATTGTTACTAAACACTTTGGCGTATTATAATTTACTTAATATTTTGTTAAAAAAAAGTAAAGATTCATTTAGAAAGTTAAAATATGTCAATTATTACGGATATTGCTAAATATTCACGGTTAGTCTGGGATTTAAGGGAATTTTTTAAGGACACTATTACGCTCGAACAGAGCAAACAGGTACTTGCGAACAGAATCCATAACCGGGGTAAAAACTTCCTGACAATAGTCCAAAAAGCTATCTACGAAAATCCTGATAGTCCTTATCTTAAATTGCTGCGTATTGCCGGCTGTGAATATGGAGACATCGAAACTGACATCAATAAGGATGGCGTCGAGTTTGCACTACAGAAATTATTAAAAGCGGGCGTCTACCTGAGTTTCGAGGAATTTAAAAAAGGCAACGAAGTAGTTCGGGGCAGCCAGCGTTTCCGCTTTAAACCATCCGACTTTGATAATCCATATGTACCTGTGCTATTACAAGGTTCTACAAGCGGCTCCCGCAGCAGCGGTACTCGGACTACTTTTGATATTAAAGCCCATACCGAAGGTACTTACTATCGTTTACCGATATTATCCGCCAATAACTGCATCAATGCCACGGTTGGTGTATATAAACCAATTTTGCCGGCTACTTCCGGTGTCTCTAATTTACTACGACAGTACAAAGCAGGCAAACCTGTAGTTCACTGGTTCACACCGGTGAATGAAAAACAGGTAAAAGCTTCTTTCAGAGACAGATTAGCCCTTAAATATATAGTCTATGGGAGCCGGTTATGGGGTGCCAAACTAGCCAGGCCAGAATATGTCGATTTAAAGGATACTCTTAAGGTAGCTCGATGGATGGCTGAAACTAAAAAGCAATCCAACGGCTGCTGCCTGATTACCTCCGTCAGCCCGGCCGTCAAGGTCAGCCACGCAGCAATACAAAACAACCTTGATATCCGGGGCACCCATTTCATCGTCAGCGGCGAACCGCTGACCGAGTCCAAACATAAACAGATTACGTCCTCAGGGGCAACGGTTTCCACCAGATATACTATGGCCGAAAGTGGCGGAACGGGGATAGGTAGCAGTTGCTCATATAGTAATCCTATCGATGACGTGCATCAACATATCGATTCAATTGCGATTATTCAACACCCGAAAACGATTACTTCAAATAACAACGAAATAACCGTCGATGCTTTCTTATGCACAACTCTTCTGGCTACCGCACCCAGAATATTATTTAACGTGGAGAGCGATGACTATGGCATTATAGAACAACGTGCCTGTGATTGCGTCTTCGGACAACTGGGATTCAACACTCATATACATCATATCAGGAGCTATGCCAAGTTAACCGGCGTGGGGATGACTATCATTAATACCGATTTAGTGCATATTCTGGAAGAAGTATTACCCCAAAAATTCGGCGGTTCTGCCGCTGATTACCAGTTGTTGGAAGAAGAGAATAGTGAAGGACGCACACAGCTTAATCTGCTTATTAGCCCCAGCATCGGTAATGTAAAAGAGGCTGAGGTAGTGGACACCGTCCTTGCTGAACTACGCCGTATTCCGCAGGGTGGCCGGCTTGCCGCAGGGGTCTGGGGACAGGAAAAAACATTAATTATAAAACGAGCAAATCCCATATCTAACAGCGGAAAAGTTATGACCTTACAATTAAGAAAAACCAAATAAACTTTGCAGAAATCTATCATTTCTAATCAAATAAGTATAGCTAAGGGAAGAATCAACAATGCGTAAAATAACAATAATCTCACTCTCCTTAGTATTACTGCTTTTAAGTTTGCTGATAAGCAGTTGTGTTACGACGGATAATACGTTATCACCGGCTGAGTTCTACGAAGGTAAAACAATCAAAATGGTAGTCAACAGCGCCCCTGGAAGTTTAACTGATCTGGCAGCCCGTACAATTGCCAATCGCCTCGGTAGCGATATTAATGGTAATATCACCGTAGAAAATTTACGGGAGGCCGGTGGTCTGGAAGGTGTGAACTACGTATTCAGAGCAGAACCGGATGGACTTGTTCTCGGGGTAACTTCCGCAGTCAAATTTATCACCAACAAGGTTTTAAACGATCCGGCAGCAATTTACGAGCTCGAAAAATTCTCATACATACTCAAGATGGACAGCGAGCAGACTTATTTCCTGGTTTCACCGGATACCCCGTACCAATCCGTAAACGCGCTTCAGGCAGGTATGGATATGAAAATAGCGGCCGGGACAGCTTCAGGATACAGCACATTAGCCGGAATGACGGTAATCGACCTTTTACAATTAGATGCTAAAGTAGTTACCGGATTCGAAAACAATACAGCAAGGGCACTGGCCACACAACGCGGTGAAGTAATCGGATATACTTCTAATCTAGGGGCGGTGACAGCCGAACTTGAAGCAGGGACTTTAATACCGCTATTCGTCATCGCGACACAAAGAGACCCTCTCAGACCGGACATTCCAGCTATCACGGAACTGGTAACCTTATCTGAGGAGGATGTTTCACTAGCAAAACTTTGGGAGAAGGAATTATCCGCCGGTGTTATATTTTTAACTCCGCCCAAAATCCCTGCGGGTAGATTAAATTATTTATGCGACCTCGCGAATAACTGGTGTCAGGATGAAAGCTTCCGGCAGGAGATCGACCAGGTTTCAGGCCATGAAGTGACATCGTACATGCGGAGTGAAAATATTTCCCAATCGATATCCGAAATGACTGCAGCTCTAGAAAATTTCCAGGCTAGATTTGCCGAGATGGTTGAAAAATATCGCATGTAATAATAAAGAAAAGGACGGATAATGCGAAAAGTAATATTAATCTCACTCACCATGGCATTACTCCTGACAGGTTTGCTGATTAACGGTTGCACTAAAACGGAAACTACACTTACAGCAGCCGAGTTTTATAACGGAAAAACAATTAAAATGGTTGTCAGCAGTGACCCCGGTAGTTTAGGTGACCTAACAAGCCGGGTTGTCGCTAATTATCTTGGTGCGGATATTAAGGGTAATGTCACAGTGGAAAATATGCGGGAAGCCGGCGGGCTGGAAGGTATTAATTATCTTGCTGAAGCTAATCCGGATGGATTAACCATTGGAACAATTTCTGCGGTTAAATTCCTATCCAATAAGATTCTTAACGACCCTGCAGTTACTTGTGAAATCGAGGATTTCTCCTGTCTCTTTAAAGTAGATAACGGGCAGACATATTTCTTCGTATCTTCTAGCGGTCCGTTCCAATCAGTTGAGGACCTCCGGGCAGGTAAGGATATGCTGCTCGCAGCCGGGTCGGCATCAGGTTATATTACTCTGGCAGGCTTGAGCGTTGTTGACTTGCTTGATTTAGACGCTAAAGTAGTAACCGGGTTTGAGAACAATACCGCCCGCTCTCTGGCAACACAGCGGGGTGAAGTAATCGGATACGCTATCAGCTTGGGAGCAGTTAAAGCTGACTTGGAAGCCGGAACTTTAAAACCTTTGTTTGTCCTCGCTACAAAAAGGGACCCTGTTAGTCCTGATATTCCGGCAATTACGGAATTGGCAAATCTATCCGAGAGTGACATTGCACTGGTAAAACTGTGGGAAAACGGACTGGCTTCCGGTACAATGATGGCAACCCCGGCCGGTATATCCAAAGATAAATTGAATTACCTGAATAGCTTGGCAGACAGGTGGTGCCAAAATGAAATTTTCCTGCAGGAGATAGACCAAGTTTCCGGTTATCACGTGTCGGAATACCCGCGTGGTAATGACTTGATGGCATCAATACTCGATATGGCCACTGACCTAGAAAGTTTTCAGACCAGATTTACCGAGATGATCGAAAAATATCGCTTTTAACTATGGAGAGAAGGAGTGATAATGCGAAAAGTAATATTAATCTCACTCACCATGGCGTTACTACTATCAGGTTTACTGGTTAGTGGTTGCATTAAGACGGACACTACACTCACAGCAGCCGAATTTTACGAAGGCAAAACAATCAATATGGTGGTCAGTAATGACCCGGGCGGGTTTGTTGACCTTATCAGCCGTAACGTTGCTAACTATCTCAGTGCTGATATTAATGGTAATGTAACCGTAGAGAATATGCGGGAAGCCGGCGGCTTGGAAGGTATGAATTACCTCTTTGGAGCCGATCCGGACGGGTTAACTCTGGGTACCGTTTCGACAGTCAAATTTTTATCCAACAAAGTACTTAATGACCCCGCAGCTATCTATAATATTGAGGGTTTTTCCTATATCATGAAAGTAGATGCGGCACAGGCATATTTTTTTGTTTCACCTGACGGACCTTATCAATCCATCGCCGATCTCCAGACCGGTTCCAACTTGGTAGTTGCCGGCGGATCGGCCTCAGGTTACGTTAGTTTGGCCGGTCTGACAGTAATCGATTTACTGGATTTAAATGCAAAGATTATAACCGGTTTCGAAAATGATACTGCCCGGGCATTGGCTACACAACGAGGTGAGGTAATCGGATATTCCACCGGTATACTAGCGGCAAAATCAGCATTAGATGCCGGCACATTAAAGCCCCTTTTTGTTATTGCTACACAGAGGGATCCGGCCAAACCGGAGGTTCCCGCACTCACAGAACTGGTGGATCTATCTGAAGAGGATATTGCACTGTTAAAGTTGTGGGAAAACGGCTTAGCTTCAGGGACGCTATTACTCGCCCCCGGCGAAATATCTGAGGATAAAGTGGACTATTTGAGCTCTTTGGCTGAAAAATGGTGCCAGCAAGAGACCTTCCGGCAAGAGATCAATAATATTTCGGGTTATAAAGTATCTCTTTATTTTACCGGCCAGGCATTAAAAGAATTGATTACACAAATGGCCGCCGACCTGGAGAATTTCCAGACCAGATTCGTTGAGATGATAGAAAAGTACCGGCTATAATACCGCATGGGAGATTCTTTTAATATATGTCCATATTTACGGATATTGCTAAATATAACCGCCTTGTCTGGGATTTACGGGAATTCTTTAAAGACACCATTACTCTCGAACAGAGCAAACAGGTCCTTGAAAACAGAATCCGTAACCGTGGTAAAAACTTCCTGACGGTAGTTCAGAAAGCCATCTACGAATACCCTAAAAGTCCCTATCTTAAACTACTCCGTATTGCCGGCTGTGAATACGGAGACATCGAAACTAACGTCAATAAGGACGGGGTCGAGTTTGCACTACAGAAATTATTAAAAGCGGGCGTCTACCTGAGTTTCGAGGAATTTAAAAAAGGCAACGAAGTAATTCGGGGTAGCCAGCGTTTCCGTTTTAAGCCGTCCGATTTCGATAATCCATATGTACCTGTGCTATTCCAAGGTTCTACGAGTGGTTCCAGCGGTATTGGGACTCGGACTACTTTTGATATTAAAGCTCATGCTGAAGGAACCTTCTATCGTTTACCGGAGTTATTTGCCAATAATTGTCTAGAATTACCGGTGGGTATATATAAACCAATTCTACCGGCTACTTCCGGTATCTCTATTTCCTTACGCCAGTGGAAAGTGGGCAAACCGGCCATACGCTGGTTCACTCCAGTGAACGAAAAACAGGTCAATGCTTCATTCCGAGATAAACTGGCCCTCCGTTATCTCATCTATACCAGCCGGCTATGGGGGGCCAAACTGGTTAAACCAGAGTATGTTGATTTAAATGATGCAGTAAAAATAGCCCGATGGATGGCTGATACCAAGAAGCAAGCCGGTGGCTGCTGTCTCGCCACTTCTGTCAGCCCAGCGGTAAAGGTTAGTCACGCAGCGATACAAAATGGACTTGATATCAGGGGGACCCATTTTACGGTTAGCGGTGAACCGCTGACTGAGGCCAAATACAAGCAGATTACATCCTCCGGGGCAACAATTTCTACTAAGTATACCATGGCTGAGAGTGGCGGGACACAAATAGGTTGCGGTTGCTCTTACAGTAATCCAAATGATGATGTACATCAACATATTGATTCGATTGCAATTATCCAGCATCCGAAAACAATTGTACTTAATAGTAATGAGGTCACTGTACAGGCTTTTGTTTGTACCACCCTTCTCCCGTCAGTACCGAGACTAATGTTGAATATCGAGAGTGACGATTACGGTATTATTGAAAACCATTCCTGTGATTGCGTCTTCGGCCAGTTAGGCTTCAATACCCATATTCATCACATTAGAAGTTATGCAAAACTGACCGGGGTCGGAATGACTATTATTAATACCGATTTGGTGCGTATCCTGGAAGAAGTTCTACCCCAAAAATTCGGCGGTTCCGCCGCTGATTACCAATTATTGGAAGAAGAAGACAGCGAGGGGCGTACTCAACTTAATCTTCTTATCAGTCCGAGTGTGGGTGATTTGGCAGAAAACGATGTAGTTGAGGCAGTCCTTGCTGAGTTACGTCGCATTCCCAGAGGAGGCCGGCTAGCCGCCGGTGTTTGGGGACAGGAAAAAACACTGACGATAAAACGAATGAACCCCATTTCTAACGCCGGTAAGGTGATGACCTTACAATTAAAAAGGAATAAATAAAATAGACATAGTCCTATTATTATGAATAAAAATGAAGGGATAAGATAAATTATGCAAATAACTATCAAAATCGTACTAGTTGTCACAATATTATCACTTAGTCTGCTGATTAGTGGTTGTGAGACTACTGAAAAACCACTAACTGCAGCGGAATATTACGATGGTAAATCAATTAAACTAGTGGTCAGCGGTAGTCCTGGTTCTTATATAGATCTGGCCAGTCGCATTTTAGCGGCCCATCTTAGTGAGGATATAAAAGGTAACGTTATAGTAGAAAACATGCGTGGAGCCGGAGGTTTGGAAGCGATGAATTATCTTTATGAGGCTACCCCAGATGGACTGACACTGGGTACCGTTGCCACCGGCAAGTTTATACCCAATAAAATTCTTAATGACCCCGCGGCACTTTATGAAATTAACGGTTTTTCTTATCTCCTTAAGATAGATAACTCTCAAATATTCTTTGTTGTATCTCCCGATGGTCCCTACCAATCAATTAACGATCTTCAGTCCGGTGTCGATATAAAAATTGCGGCCGGTACAGCTTCGGGTAGTTTCGCTTTAGCCGGCGTGACTATTGTTGATTTACTTGAGTTGGATGCCAAAGTAGTAACTGGCTTTGACGACAGTGCAGCCCGCTCACTGGCGACACAACGTGGTGAAGTAGTCGGATATACCACCTACCTGGGGACTGTTAAAGCAGAATTAGAAGCTGGAACTTTAAAACCTTTATTTGTCATTGCCAACCATAGAGACCCGGCAAGCCCTGATATTCCGGCCATCACGGAACTGGTCAGTCTTTCCGAAGAGGATACCGCTCTTGTCGAACTGTGGGAAAACGGTTTGTCTTCCGGCACAATTTTAGCAGGTCCAGCGGGGATATCTAAGGATAAATTAGATTATTTATGCAACCTGATAGACGAGTGGTGTCAGGATGAAAATTTCCGTGAGGAGATAAACCAAGTAGCGGGTTATGAAATATTAGAATATACGAGCAAGGATTTTCTGATAGAATCACTATATGATATAGCAAGTTCCCTGGAAAGTTTTCAGTCCAGATTTACCGAGATGATTAATAAGTACCGTATGTAAGTGGATAGAACTTTTTTTATTTATCGACTACAAGAGGAGTTTTCCGCACCTTGATTGAGGCTTACGGAGTTGCTTTCTCTACCCTTTTCCAACCTTTAAACCTTCTCGTCATGCTCTTGGCGATATTGATAGGGTTATTCGTTGGTATTCTACCCGGACTCGGCGGCGGTACAATGGTAGCGATATTACTACCGTTTGTTTTTATGATGCCCCCCGAAACAGCCCTGATATTATTGATCGGCATTCATGCTGTAGTTTATACTTCGGGAGGAATCACCTCAATCCTGCTGAATATACCCGGAGAAGCCTCCAGTGCCGCGACCTGTGTCGATGGATACCCGATGTCTCAAAAAGGCGAATCCGGCCGGGCCATCAGTGCTGCCGTAACCAGTTCTATAGCAGGCGGAATATTACCCGTACTTTTCGCTCTGTTAATGATACCTCTGATGATGCCGATTATCCTGGCATTCGGACAGCCGGAAATGGCGATACTCGTACTTTTAGGTATCTCTTTCATGGCTTCACTCTCCGGCGGGTCAATTATAAAAGGAGCTCTTTCCGGCATTCTAGGATTACTGATTTCTTTTATCGGTTACCATGGAGTTACCGGAATAGCTAGATTCACGTTCGGAACTACTTTCTTGTATGACGGGATTGAATTGGTACCTTTAGCCCTGGGGCTGTTCGGTTTGTCGGAAATTCTTGACCTCGGTATGAAGGGTAAACTTTCCATTGCTCCTTTCACCGTTACCAATTATTCCGGTGTACGGCAGGGGATGAAAGACGTCTGGCACCATCGCTGGCTCTGGTTACGCAGCACTATTATCGGTTACTTTATCGGAATAATCCCCGGCATTGGCGGTCAGGTAGCTACCTGGGTCAGTTACGGACAGGCCAAACAAAGCTCGAAATACCCGGATAAATTCGGCACGGGAGTTGTGGAAGGCGTTATTGCTCCGGAAGCTGCCGATAACGCTAAAGAATCAGGTGCACTCTTAACCACCCTGGCTTTCGGCCTGCCGGGAAGTGCCGTAATGACTTTAATTATTGCTGCTTTCATTATGCTCGGGGTTACACCCGGACCCTCTATGATAACCAATAATCTGCCGCTTTCGTTAACTCTGTTAATGGGTATTGCACTGGCTAATATTATCGGGGGCGTTATTTGCCTTTTTCTCGCACCTCAATTGTCCCGATTGGCAACAGTCCATTTTAATTTCCTTTTCCCTTCGGTACTGATACTTTCGGTAGCTGGTATCTATTTAGCCACTTCGTCCGTCTGGAATTTCGTATTAATGCTGGTTTTCGGTTTATTGGGTCTGCTAATGAAAAGATACGATTATTCCAGACCGGCCTTAATGCTCGGCATAGTTCTAGGAGCTATGTTTGAGAATTATTTCCTGCTCTCCGTTAAATTATACGGACCGTTCTTTTTCTTCAGGCCGATACCGATAGTACTCCTAATCATAACAGCTCTTGTTCTGTTCTATCCCCGCATCAGGAGAGCCATAGTAAAAGTGCGGAGGCGAACCCCATAATGAGATTACGAGGTAATTACCTGGTTTCGGGCTTTTTCCTTCTCACCGGCCTGTACGGAATAATCGTATCTTCGGGATTCCGTTATTGGGAATCCATGACATTGCCTTTAATTACGAGCAGTCTTGTTTTTATACTCGCCGCCGTTCAATTAATCCGCGATTTGTTAAAAAACAAAAAAAGCCCATCGGATATCCAGGAAAAAGATAAAATAAAGAATAAAAAGGAGATAAAAAAAGGCCTGATTATTTTCGGTTGGGCATCAGCCTTCGTTCTGGTTACTTACCTCTTCGGTTTTTATATTTCCATTCCGGCGTTTAGTATTACTTATCTTAAACTTCAATCCAGAGGCTGGATTACATCTATAATATTCGCCGCTGTCTTCTTATTATTCGTCTTTTTAATTTTCGAACTTGTCCTGAAGACACCTCTATATAGAGGATTATTCTTCAGACTTTTTATGTAATCATGCCACGCCAATCCTGACATGTTTATTGTTGATATGATGGTTTATCAGCCTCCGGCAGCCTTATTGAATAACCGACTTTCACATTAGATATTAAGAAAACTACCAACAAAATGGCCGTCTAAAGCGAGGCAGGTATTGGGCGATTACTCTTTCCACTTCTCATTATTCATGTTATTTTAGCGGTTTTACCGCTTTGACAGCGATAAATTGAGCAGTCAAAAACCTTGTACACTTCTTCTCGAGACTATCGTAAAAAGTCAGCCTCTTCTTTATCATCGCATCACTGCGGCGGGGAAAAAGCTTGCGTACAACCGCTATCATCTGCTTGGCAAAAAACCGCGGATTATGAATCAACGTGCGGCTAGCCTTAACTTCCAGGCCGGCATTATTAACCGCAGCTATTAATTCTTTCATCGCATATGTTTTGCCGATATAAAACGGGGCTAATTTCAGTCGTATCCAAAGCCTGAATAAAGGCTCGGTGATATTGGATTTATTATCCATTGTGATGATGAGCGTCCCGCCTGGTTTGAGAGTCCTGGCGAGTTCATTGATACCCGTTTCGATATCTTGTTTATTGTTATAATGGTCTAGAGATGAATCTGAAATGATTACATCGAAAGTATCCGCTTTAAACGGTACCTTTCTCAAATCACATGCAATAAAATCGGGCGACTTTTCAGGCAACAGTGTTGCTGATACATCTCTAGCTGCCCGGCATATATCGGGGGAAATATCCAGGCCGATGAAACCACCTGATTTTTTCATTATTTCCCATGCAAACGAACGGGACGGACACATTCCTTCGGCAAATAAATCGGTTTTTAAAACGAGTGTTTTATCACTAAATTCCGCCCAAGCGAATAACAAACCCAGATGGGATTGGCTGTAGTGTTCAGCCAGTAAAATATCATAGTCCTGACCCTTTGGCGTTTTACTGGCTACATCGTTCCAATAACTCGAATCGTGTTCCAAACGTTTTTTCTTTCTCGAAAGCTTTGACTAGTATTTTATTTGATAGTAATGCGGAAATTCAATAGAAAATGTTCTTTTTTACACTAATATTATTTCAAATTCTCATCGAAAAAGGCGGCTACTCTTTCGATGTATTCCTGCGGTTGGACTTTAAAAGACCTCGTATGCTCTGCTCCCGGGACTACCCATAATTCATCCCTCGGATTATCCACTGCCGCGTAAAGCCGGTAAGCATGAGTAACCGTTATCATCGCATCATTTTCTCCATGAATGATTAATACCGGCCTCGGAGCTATTTCCGGAATTGCTTCCACCGGACGTATTGCGGCAAAGTCCACTCCAAACATTACTTTAATCATAAAAAGTATCGGGCGGAGGAAAATCTCCGGGGCTTTGGTGCGTTTTTTAAACTCGGGGCCCATGATATCATTCAAATCGGCAAAACTGGAATCCGCGATGACGACATCTATATCTTCATCTTCTGCCGCCGCCAGTAAAGATGACACAGCCCCCAGCGAGAAACCGAGCACGCCGATTCTCTCATAGCCAAGCTTTTTCGCATAATTCACTGCCCCTTGAACATCCCGCTTTTCAAAATAGCCTCCGGAAACGGTAGAGCCGTCCGACTCTCCGTAGCCCCGCAGGTCGAACATCAATACGCTATAACCGCGGTTTACCAGTTGCCCGGCGATATCTAACATACCGATACTCGGATCGTTCCGGTTATAGCCGTTACCGTGGACCATAATGATAATCGTCCCGTCCTTGGTACCCGGTAAAAGCCACCCATGCAGGGTTAATTTTTCATCGAGGCTCGGAAAGGTCACATTTTCATAGGTAAGATTTAAGTCGGAGGGACTTCCCATTACCGGGATTCTTTCCGTCCGGGTCATTGAATATCCGAGATATGCCGAAATCCCGGTAAAAATTACGGCCAGTGCCAAAATTATGGATAGAACTACAATCAGTGCTTTTTTCATCTGTTTTACAACTAACTGGTATAATAATTTAAACGTATCTTAAATCGGGAAATATTAAGGTGTCAATCAGGATATTATGAAATCGGAAGAATCGGCTGACAGCCGTCTACTAAAAACCGCGAAAGTAATATCTTACCTGACTAATCCGGTGACTCTCAGCGTGCTGGTGATGCTGCTTATCTCGTTAACCAAAACAAAAGATGCACTAACTCTGACCGGCTGGTGGGTCGAAGTGCTGGTATTCCTGGTAATTTTTCCGCTGATATATCTATGTATTAGAGCCATTATCCGGAAAGACAAAAACCTGATTTTCCGCGGCATTATACCGTTCTTGAAACAAAATCCTCGTGATGTAGCAGCTTTAAGTTTTGTATTCGGTACCTCCTGCCTGGTGGTATTGATGCTTTTCGGAGCACCGGCAGAAATGTACGGTACATTGGCAGCCTTATTGATGACCGCAATTCTGATTGCTTCTGTTTACAAATTTTACCGTATAAGTTACCACGTTGCAGCGATAGTAATTCTCGTGGTGATGGTTGTGATTAACTGGGGAAGTATATTTGCGTGCTTTGCTGTACTTATTCCTGCCGCAGGCTGGGCTAAGTATCGTCTTCACGAACACAGCCCAGCCCAGATGGTTATTGCTGCCCTGTTGTCTTCTGCTGTCGTATCGCTAACATTATGGGCGACAGGTCTGTTTTAATCCCTATTTCCGGTGTATCGAGGAAGCTCCGGTAATATCTATAGTGCCTAGCTCCGGACTGCCGGTATACTTTAGTTCGGAAGCACCCGAAAGGAAAACATCGAGAATACCATCGATTGAGACTGTGGCGTTGCTGGCACCGCTGACTTCGACCCTGGCATCCTGCCCGGGTAATTCATCAAGATTGGCATGGCTGGCACCGGAAACCTGCAAATTTAAGTTATTGATTTCACCTTCCAATTCGGTGGAACTGGCTCCTGACAGGTTAATTCTGACATCATGGGCATTCAGCCGGCCGCTGAGCTCGGATGCCCCTGATATTGTTAAAGAGGTATCGTAAGCGGTAATTTCCATATCCAGGTGACTCGCACCGGATAGGTTCAACCTGAAATCATTTGCCGATTCGAATCCTCTGACAAGTCCTGATGTAGCACCTGACATATCGAGTATTTCCAGACTCGGCATGGTTATTTCGACTTTGGGCTGCACAGCTATTCTATTCCAGAAACCCCAGAATTTAATATCCATGCCGATTTCAAGTGTTTGTGCCGCTTTTTCTACGTTGATATATTTAAACCAGTTTTCAGGGGCAGTCACGGAAATACTGTATGTATCGGATTGGGTAATTTCGATTTCGAAAGCACTGCTCACCTGAACTCTACTAAAATCAGAGATCTCATATTCCTGCGTTACTGTCGGGCCGGAAGGTCTACAGCCGCCCAGCAATAATACCGGTACGATTATTATCACCGCGGCCAACACCATTAGTACTTTTTTCATTTTTCTCCTCATCCCCCAGACCAAATTTTATTTTGCTTCTTCTATGCAATTCTTTATCGCTTGTATTTTCACTGTATGACCACATTGTAAAATCAATATCAAATGAGCACACCATCCGATGGGTGAGAAATCATACTATACTAATGTACAGTATCTTTACTGGTCTTTCGTAAATTGACTTTAGGTATTACGTTGTTTACCATAAAAAAGACTACCTAAAAGGATTATGAAAAGATTGCCTTTTAACCGGATATTAGACGGTTTTTGTAAATACGAAGCACAGGCTGAATAGGATGTCCCGAGTAAAAAATTTATTTCCCCGGCTGCTTAGATGGATAAATTCCCGGATTCAACGCCGCCTGTTAATCTGGAGTACGGTTTTTTGGGTCATATCCATCGTAATTCTGGCCGTTACCCTTTTATTGGTCGGCCAAACGCGTATGGTTAAAGAAACCGCAAAGCGGAATACACAACTGGCCTCAATCATCAGCCGGGATATCAGTTCGCAGGTTGACGGTATTTATTCCGACACCGGTAATTTTGTGCAATACCTCGAATCTATAGATACGGATTTGTCCGCTCAAGCAGGAGCAATCCTTTCTTTACGTCTTGCTTCACCCCGGCTCTACCAGGCAGTATATTATCTCGACTCCCAGGGGACTCTGTTGTTCCAGCTTTCCGACACCCCCGCTAATCTTATGTTAATTAAAGACCCCGCCGTAATTGTCTCCCGGCCGGTGGGTGAAGCCGATACCAAGGTTTATGAATCATTTAACCGGGTAGCTTATGGTATCAGCATTTCCGATGTTAACCTGACCGGAACGGACCGGTCGTCTGTAATATATATAGGACAGCCGGTGGATTTTTCCGCCGGCATTAATAGAGTCGCTGTATTTGAAATCAATTTAAATGAAATCCGGCAAAGATTCGACCAGATTTCGGTTGGACAGACCGGTTTTGCCTATCTGGTTTCGCGTAACGGTATTATCATCGCTCATCCCGACAGGTCTTATATCGGCCGGCAGCTCGCTCCGGGACTATCTCCTTTATTAAGCGGAGATGAAGGTAACTATGAATATCTCGAACCGTATATCAATAAACAGGTACTGGCAGCTTACAGCCCGGCAGGCGAGCAACTGGGCTGGGGTATCGTCGTGCAGCAGGACGTTACGGAGGCCTACGCTACGATAAGCCGGACGGGATTTATTAGTATTATCATCATGCTGGTATTAGCTATTGCCGGCACGGTAAGTATAGCCTTCATGGTACGTCGCTTTACCAAACCTCTCGCCAACCTGACCGAAACCGTCCAGCAAATCGCCGCTACCGGCAACCTCACCAAATCTGCCCTCGTTCGTTCGCCGGATGAAGTCGGACGGATGAGCACTTCGTTCGGGCAAATGATTGACCGTTTACAAGATGCTAAACGGGACCTCACGAATTCGGAAAAAAGATACCGTTCTTTATTTACCAATTCTTTGAATGCAATCTTGCTAATCAGAGGTATGAATTTTATCGATTGTAACACCAGGGCTGAAGAGCTTTTCGGCTGCTCCCGTGAACAAATTATCGGTCATAATCCTTATGATTTCTCTCCATGGAAACAACCTGACGGCGTTGAATCACGAACGAAAGGCAGCCGAATTATTGCCGGAGCGGAATCCGGCTTGCCTCAGTTCTTCGAGTGGCAGCACCAAAAAACCGATGGCACTCTTTTCGATACCGAAATATCTCTCAACCGTGTCGATTTCGAAGAAGGCCCGATGTTAATGGTTATCATACGTGACGTTACCGAAAGGAAAAAAGCCACTCTGGAAATTCAACAAGCCCGTGACGAACTGGAAGCCCGCGTCCAGCAGCGTACGGAAGACTTAAGCAATGCCAATATTCTACTCCAGGAAGAAATCACCCAGCGAAATGAAATTGAAGAAAAATTACGTCTCAGCGAGGCGAAATACCGTGACCTGGTGGAAAACGCCAATAGTATCATTCTGGAAATGGACACTGCCGGTAATGTCATTTATTTTAATCCGTTCGCCGAGGAATTTTTCGGATTTAAAGAAACTGAAATATTGGGGTGTAATGTTATCGGTACCATTGTGCCGGAAATAGATACAGCCGGTCATAATCTGAGAGAGTTTATCGCAGATATCGCCGCTCATACGGATAGATATCATAATAGTGAAAATGAAAATATGCGCCGCAACGGCGAAAAGGTCTGGATTGCATGGACTAATAAAGGTATTTATGATGATAACCACAAATTAAGCCATATTCTTTGCATCGGCATAGACCGGACCGAACAAAAACGAGCCGAGTCCGTCATTGCCGAAAAAGCCCGTAATGAAACTCTCGTCGCGGAACGGGCTCGGCTCGCCCGCGACTTACATGATGCCGTCAGCCAGACTCTATTCTCGGCCAGCCTTATCGCCGATGTCCTGCCCAAATTATGGGAACGGAATAAAGAAGAAGGTCTCAAACGGCTGGAAGAGGTCAGACAGCTTACCCGCGGGGCACTGGCCGAAATGCGGACGCTTCTTTTTGAACTCCGGCCGGCTGCCCTTGCCGATGCTCAACTCCCCGACCTACTGAAACACCTTTCCGAATCGATTACGGGCCGCACACGCATTCCGGTCTCTCTTGATGTAGAGGGCACCTGCCTCCTGACAACGAATGTGAAAATTTCGCTTTACCGTATTGCCCAGGAGTCTTTAAACAATATCGGCAAGCATTCCGGAGCAACTCAGGCAAAGGTAAAACTGCGCTGTGAACCGGGAGCTGTTTCCCTGTTTATCGAAGACAACGGACACGGGTTCGATACCACCAAGAAACCTGCAGCCAGTCTCGGTATGGGGATAATGCAGGAGAGAGCAACCAGTATCAAAGCTAAATTGAATATTGAAAGTGTAATAAACAAAGGAACAAAAGTCTCGGTTCTCTGGCGAGATGATTTTGAGGAGGATTAACCATGGCAAATGAGATTAAAGTATTACTGGTTGATGACCACACTGTCGTCCGCAGCGGTCTGGGAGCGGTACTGGCGGTATCGGATGATTTAAAACTCATCGGGGAAGCCGCCGATGGTGAGGAAGCGGTACGGTTCTGTGAACACAACCAACCTGATGTAATTCTGATGGACCTGTTGATGCCCAAAATGGACGGTGTCGCTGCTACTAAAGCCATCAAAGAACGCTGGCCGAAAACCCAGATAATTGTATTAACCAGCTTTAAAGAAAAAGAGTACGTCGAAGGAGCGTTAAAAGCCGGTGCGGTTAGCTATCTGCTTAAAAATGTTTCTGCCGATGAGCTGATTAACGCCGTCCGGAAAGCCCATACCGGACAGTCCAGCCTGTCGCCGGAAGCTGCCCAGGTATTGATTCAAAAAATGAATGAACCGGCACAGCCGGGTCAGGATATGACCGAACGCGAGCGGGAAATATTAGCTTTAATGGTTGAAGGTCTTTCCAATAACGCTATCGCGGAACGTCTATTCGTCAGCCAGTCCACGGTTAAGTTCCACGTAAGTAATGTTTTATCCAAGTTGGGCGTCAACAGCCGTACTGAAGCTGTAGCTCTAGCCGTCAAACACCACCTGGTCAAGTGACCGGTAAAAAACCTGTTATAACGGCAGTCCGTAATCCCCTCGAACGGCGGGCGTCTCCGAGGGGATTTATTTTTATACTTATGGTAATTGAAGCTGATTAAGTGGAGGATGAAATGAAAGTTACCGAACAGACGACGATTGATTTGCGAAAGAATGATATATACGAAAACGATTACAGCGGACTGCTGGATAAATCACTCAAAGTCTTTTTCATGAATGCTGCTAAAAACTGTGTCAGAAACCCGGGACAGGCCTTTGCTTTCATAAACACCGTGTTAAACCAGAGAAAAGCCGCCCGCATCCGGGCGAACTATGCCAAAGACGGAATTCACGTTCCACCAATGATGATATTTAGTGTTACGAGCCGGTGCAACTTGAGATGTAAAGGCTGTTACCACTGGTCGCTCCGTCCGCAGCAACACGAGGAACTAAGTGCCGCTAAAGTAAAAAGTATTATCGCTGAAGCCGATGAACTCGGAATTTCTTTTATTATCCTTGCGGGCGGGGAGCCCTTAATCCGCCCGGAAATAATGGAAATCACCGCCGCTTACCCCAATATTCAATTCCTTATCTTCACCAACGGCACCATGATTGATGATAACCTGATTGCCAAACTGGCAAAACAACGCAATGTCATCCCTGCCATAAGTCTGGAAGGCAATCGTGCGGAGACCGACGACCGCCGCGGTAAAGGCATTTATACCAGATTGGAAAACATCGCAAAAAAGCTTAAGAAAAAGGATGTCTTCTGGGGCACTTCAATTACCGTAACAAAGATGAATATCCAAACCGTGACCGAACCGAAATTTATTCAAAACCTGTACCAATTGGGCTGCCGTCTGTTTTTCTTCGCTGAATATACACCTGTAACAGCAGGCACTGAAGAGTGGGTTATCTCTGAAGAACAGAGAGCGGAATTGACCCGTAAAGTAGTAAAATTCAGAGAAAATTTCGCCGCACTGTTCGTATCCGTACCCGGCGACGAAGATGAATTCGGCGGGTGTCTGGCTGCCGGACGCGGTTTCATCCATATCAGTTCCGAAGGCAGCGTCGAGCCCTGTCCGTTTGTCCCCTATTCCGATGCCAGTCTAAAAGATAAATCCCTGAAAGAAGCCTTACAGTCTAATTTATTAGCCCAAATAAGAGCTCATTCCAATGAACTCGAAGAAGGGCCGGGCGGTTGCTCCCTCTGGAATAAAAAAGACTGGCTAAACTCTATTCTGGCTCAATAAAATAACCCGGCAAAGCCGGAATATATAGTTTAATGGCTGGCAGTTAACTGCCAGCCATTTGCTTTCCGAACAATTACGCTTTGACATTAGTATGGTTTCTTGTTAATATTTAGGTAAGCCTAAAGTTTAGGTGTTCCTAATTTACTAACAGGAGGCAATAAATATGAGCTCCAGTACCGAAGAGTATTTAGAAGCTTTATATACCCTCACTTTCGACGGGAAAACCGCCGGTACCTCTGAAATATCAAAACGTTTGAATATCGCTCCCGCCAGTGTTACCGAAATGCTTAAAAAACTCTCGGATACAGGTTATGTAAACTATTCTCCCTACCAGGGGGTAAGTCTGACACCAAAAGGATATGAAATCGCCCGGAAAATGACCCGTAAACACCGCTTGTTAGAAAGATTTCTGCACGATGTCCTGAAAATCGGGAACGATAAAGTCCATAAAGAAGCGTGCAGTATGGAACATGCCCTATCGGATGAAACGGAAAGAGCTATCTGCCAGAATCTTAACGCACCGGGTGTTTGTCCTGATGATAAACAAATTATTCCTCCCTGCGACCTTAGTTTTTCCAGCTGTGAGGAATGCCGCAGATGGGGCGGCGGCAATCTGGAAACGGTGGGGAAAAGAAACACTGACGTAATCTCGATTTCCAGCTTAAAGGAAAAACAAACCGGCAAAGTAGCTTTCATTCGCGGCGATAATAAAATACTGCGCCGTTTGTTGGATATGGGTCTCACTCCAGGGACAAAGGTAAGTGTAAACAGAGTTGCTCCGCTTAAAGGACCGGTTGAAATTACGGTACGCGGCTCCAAACTAGCCTTGGGGGAAGAAATCGCCTGTAACGTTTTCGTCGAGCAGACGGCGAACTGACTGGAGATGGAATCGGGTGTCTAAGACATTGTCAATTCGCCGTTCTAAAATAGAAAATAAAACTGATGTTAAGCGGCTTACGATTGCTCTCGCCGGTAACACCAACGTCGGGAAGAGTGTTATTTTCAACCAAATAACCGGCCTCAGCCAGACTAATGAAAATTGGCCCGGGAAAACTGTTGAGAGAGTAGAAGGAAGCTTGCAGCATATGGGGCAGGATATCACAGTAGTCGATTTGCCGGGAATATACTCTTTATCGACTTTTTCTCCTGAAGAAATCATTACACGGGAATATATCGCCCGGGAAAAACCGGACGTCATAATCAATGTAGTCGGAGCTTCGGTATTAGAGAGAAACTTGTTTTTCACCCTGCAATTGATAGAACTGGGCGTTCCGATGGTAATTTGCCTCAACCAGATGGACCTCGCCGATAGCCAGGGCATTGATATCGATACCCAGCGTCTAGAAAAAATAATGGAAATTCCAGTGGTCAGAACCGTCGCTACCAAGGGTATCGGTATTAACGACTTAATTGAAAAAGCCCTTGAAGTCGCTGTACAAAAATCCAAGGTCAGAGTTAATTCGATCCGATACAGTGATAACATTGAAGCTGCAGTTACCAAACTTACCGGACTGATAAATACTGAAAAGCATGATTCCAGTTATCCGCCGCGCTGGCTCGCCATTAAATTGCTCGAAAACGACGATACTGTCCGGGAACTTATCAACTCAAAATCGCCGAGAATCATAGAAATTACCGAGTCCATAACTAAAAAGCTCGAGGATATCCTGAAACAGCCCGTTTTTATAACTATTACCGCAGAAAAATATGCTATTGCCGGACATATCGTCACCAGCGTCACGCAAAAAATAGTCGTTCGACCGACATTTACCGACAGGCTGGAACGGCTTTCTACACAAAAATTTACCGGATATTTAATCTCTTTCGGCGTCATCGCAGTCTTACTGCTCTGGACATTTCTAATCGGGAATTTGCTATCGAACTTATTAACGCAGGCCTTTAGCTTTTTCCATCCCATCGATCCCGAATTTCAGGGTAGCTGGTTGTCAATACTCTGGAACGGACTCTTTGGCGGACTGGTTACCGGGCTGACGCTGGTAATACCTTATGTCATACCGTTTTACCTGATGCTGGCTATTCTTGAAGATTCCGGCATTCTAACCCGGGTTGCGTTTATGCTGGATAGTCTGATGCACCAGATGGGTTTGCACGGGAAAGCCATCGTTCCCCTGATCCTTGGCTTTGGCTGCAATGTTCCGGCAATTTACTCCACAAGAATTTTAAATACCAGGAGAGAGCGGTTTCTGGCTTCGTTTGCTATTACTTTTGCGCCCTGTTCCGCACGGACCATTATCATACTCAGCATGGTCGCCGTATTCGTAAATGTATGGTGGGCAATTGGATTGTACGCTATAGACCTTTTCTTAATGTTTGCCGTAGTGAAAATAGCTTCCCTCAGTATTCCGGGGAAACTGACCGGTCTCATTATGGAAATGCACCCGCTTAAAGCACCCTCGGCTTCCACAATATTCAAACAGACCTGGGCACGGACAAAATCTCTGGTTTTTATGGTATTCCCGGTTTATATGATCGCCTCAGCAGGTGTCCAGTTACTGTACGTATTCGGAATTCTGAATCCGGTAAATAATGCCCTTTCATTCTTAACCGTCAGCTGGCTCGGCTTACCGATTCTCGCCGGTGTGTTATTAATCTTCGGTGCTGCCAGAAAAGAATTGATAATTCTCGCCGCCGTAGCAATCTTCGGAACGGATATCGCCGCCGCATTAACGCCAACTCAAATAATCGTGTTGGCCCTGGTAAGCACGATTTACCCCTGTTTTGCTACCGTCGGGGCTCTAACTCATGAATTAGGCTGGAAATCAGCCTGGGCGATTATCGGGCTAAATCTGGGGATCGCTTTCTTAATCAGCGGTATCGTCGCAAAAGTATTAGGACTTGTTATGTAATTCCGTTTCTGCCGCTGTCTCTCACCGATACTTGATTCCGTCGCTAAAAATAAAAACGCTAACCGGTTAATCGGTTAGCGTTTTCGGTTCTTTCCTGATGATTAGTTTAAGATCTTTTCAGATGCTTTAAAACCAAGTCGACGATGCTGGCCGGAAATTCAGCAACATCTACCCCTGCGGCCTTTAATGCCGCGGCTTTACTAGACGGCGTACCGCGTCCGTCACCGTGCATAATCGCCCCGGCATGTCCCATACGCTTACCCTGTGGCACGTTATAACCCGCAAGATATGCTACAACCGGTTTGGTAATCCACCGATCGATATACTCTGCGGCTTTTTCTTCTTGAATACCGCCGACCTCACCGATAATCACTACAAGGTCGGTATCTTTATCATCTTCAAACAAATGTAATAATTCGGGAAGGTTCGTAAAAACTACCGGGTCGGCACCGATACCTACTACCGTACTCTGACCCAATCCGGCTTTTGATAAGTTAACACTTACCTCATAAGATAAAGTACCGCTGCGGGAAATGATACCTATTCGCCCCGGCGTAAACATATTTGCCGGCATAATACCCATTTTAGCTTCACCGACAGTTATAACACCGGGAGTAGTCGGGCCGATAAGTATAACATCTCTCTCACTGGCGTATTCCTTTATCTCCATTACATCTTGCACTGGAGTATGCTCGGTAATTACTACCAGCAGTTTAATTCCGGCATCGATATTTTGAATCGCCGCATCTTTTATACCGGCTGGAGGCACGAAAAACACCGCAGCTTCCGCATCTGTTTTGGCAACTGCCTCGGCAACTGTATCGAAAACCGGAACTCCTTCGACAATTTCGCCGCCCTTTCCTGGCGTTACGCCAGCAACGATGTTAGTCCCATAATCCAGCATCCACTTCGTCTGCGTCCGTCCTGCTTTACCGGTAATACCCTGAACCATTACTCTGGTATTTTTATTTAACAGGATACTCATTATTTCCCCTCCAGTATGCGGGCCAATTCCGCCACGGCAGCTTCCGTAGAAACCTCGGTAACGACATGTACGCCGCCGGACTTCAGAATTTCCCAGGTTTCTTCCTGACGATTCCCCAGAGCTTTAGCTACTACCGGTATTTTAATATTCTTTTCCTTTAGATAACGGACAATACCCTTCGCCCCTTCATGTATGGGGTTGATACCGCCGTAAACACTGATATATAGAGCCCGTACGCCGGGCTTTGATAATACTAAGTCCGTAGCCTTATAAAGTAATTCCTCGGAGATGCCGCCGCCGGTTTCCAGGAAGTTGGCCGGTTTCATTGTTTTTGCAATTACATCGATACTGGCCATTCCGAGTCCGGCTCCTGAAGCAATTACCGCAATATCGCCATCCAACTCCACATAGCTGACACCGATAGCCCTTCCTTTACGTTCGAGTTCATTTGTCATGTGCCCTTCCCGGGTCAAACCAAGCTCGGGATGACGGAATAAACCGGAATCATCCAGTTCCACTTTGGAATCGATGGCGAAAAAGGTCCCGTCTTTAGCTCTCACCAGCGGGTTGATTTCCGCCACCAGTGCATCATTCTTCCTGAAAACCCGGTAAAGTGCATTGAGTACATTAGCTACCTGATTGGCAATTTCTCCGCGTAAACCAACCTGACGGGACATCTGTTTGGTATCTTCGGACGTCAGACCGGAGGTAATTGAGAATGGCTTGGATACTACCGCCTCCGGACGTTCCTTTACCAAACGGTTGACCGAAACGCCGCCTTCGACGCTTAAAATGGCTACAGGTGTTCCGAGATAATCATCAACACTCACGCTCATATAAAATTCGCGGGCAATCTCAATTTTCTGGCTGACCATAACCTGCTGTACCTTATAACCTACAACCGGTTTTTCAAAAATACGGCGGGCTGCTTCTTCAGCTTCCTCCGGTGTTGCGGCATTCTGCACGCCGCCTGCTAGCCAGCGTCCGCCGGAAAGCACCTGAGCTTTAATGACTACCGGCAGACCGATTTCGCCGGCCTTAGCCCGGGCTTCTTGCGGACTGGTCGCCAGCGTGTATTTCGGTACCGGAATTCCCTCATTTTGAAACAGTTTACAGCCTTCAAATTCATATAATCTCATAGGTAATAGCTTATCGTAAGAAAGATAAACACGTCAAATAAAAGACCTTGTTTAATCGCATTTTTCGATGATCGAATCATAAAAAATGAGTGTAACTATTTTACACGACTTCTCCGGAGATGGTAAAATATTTACATTGTTGTATAGGGGAGGATAAAGAAGATGGCACTCAGAACGGTTGAACAGTATTACCAATCATTAAGCCAACAGCATCCTACGGCGTACATTTTAGGCGAAAAGGTACAGAACGTCCATGAACACCCGTTGATTAAGCACATGGTCGCCTCTGTCGCCAAGACCTACGAATTTGAAAATGAACCCGAGGGTGCCAAACACCTTGTTACCGATTCGGATTTAATCAGCGAAAAGGTCAGCCGTTTTGTTAAATTCTATAAGGGCCCGGATGATTTACTTGCCAAGGTCAGAATGCTTAAATTCTTGTCCCACAACATCGGCGGCTGCTATATGCGCTGCACCGGTATGGACGCCATCAGTTCCGCCGGTATTGAAATCTATAACTGCGATCAGAAATACGGCACCAAATACTGGCCGAAATACCTTGAATTCGTCAAAATGATTCAAAAAGACGACCTCGCTCTCTGCAGCGGTGTTACCGATGTCAAAGGCGACCGCTCTCTGCGTCCTTCGGAGCAGAAAGACCCGGACTTATATCTGCATATCGTCGATAAGAATAAAGACGGCATTGTCGTCCGCGGGGCGAAAATCCACCAGACCGGTTCGACCTGTGCCAACTGGATACTGGTCATTCCCACCCGGGAAATGCGTAAAGATGACACCGATTATGCCGCTTGTTTTGCCGTTCCGGCTGATGCCGAGGGCTTAATTCACGTTTACGGCAGAGGCACCTTAGAATCACGGGCTATAGACGGCTGCGACCTGGGCAACATCGAGTTCAGTAAATTTGCCCCGATGTTAATCTTCAAAGATGTTTTCGTCCCCTGGGATAAAGTCTTCCTTTGCGGCGAGTTCGAATACGCCGGCGAGATGGTCCGCAACTTCGGCAACTACCACCGCCATTCTCACGGCGGCTGCAAATGCGGCGTCGGTGATGTTCTCATCGGTGCGGCTGCTACCGCAGCGGATTATAACGGTCTGCCGAAGACCTCTCATATCCAGAATAAATACGCCGAAATGCAGAAAATCGTGCAGGCTATTTACGGGTGTTCCATCGCCGCTTCCGTCGAATCGACGGCCACACCTTCCGGTATTTATACGGTTGACCCGGTTCTCTCCAACACCTCCAAGCTTTTCGAGGGCAAAGAACTGGCGGAAGTTATCCGTATGATGATAGAAATCGCCGGCGGTATGGTTACCGACCTGCCGTCCGATAAAGATTTCGCCAACCCGGAAATCGGGCCGTTACTGACCAAATACCTCAAGGGTGTTGACGGCGTTTCCACCGATGACCGCATCCGCATCTTCCGCCTGATTGAAAAGCTGGCTTTCGAGAGCCGCGACATCGTTTCCAATATTCACGGGGCCGGTTCGCCGGAAACCCACCGGATGACCATTCTCCGCAACACCAACCTGGAAGCGATGAAAGGTTACGCCAAGAAGCTGGCCGGTATTAAAGTCGAGAATAAACCCGCCAAATAGTCATTACAATCCAAGTTGATTAACAGAACGCCCCGATAATAATCGGGGCGTTTCATTTTCCGCCCCATCCATCCCCTCGTTGCCCAAGATACCGGAATACTGTTACAATATGCGTGCATACCTGTGACATCGCAGGTAAAAAGAACCGCAATGTTTCTAACTCAAAACGCAGGCAATCATTCCAGATCGAAGCTATTCCCATTAACGAAAACGTTTAAATTTCAGATTAATCTATCTGTGCCTTAAGGATATAACCCTTACGATGATGAATAAAACAAACGGTTTTAATAGTAAGGATCCCGAACCAGACCCGGAAAAAAGTGGCCGGCGAAAATTTTCTTTCCGTAAAATAAAAACCTTCGATTCTTTTAAAATATCTGCCTACCGTATCTATTACTGCGCCGCAATCGGTGAATGGGTAGGGATGACCATGCAAATGATGGTTCTTTCCCTCCTGATTTACCGTCTGACCGGCTCCGGAGCAATGATAGGTATTATGGCTATCGCCCAGGCAATTCCCCAGCTGTGTTTGGCACTTTTCGGGGGGGCAATTGCCGATAGATTCCCTAAAAAATACGTCCTGATTTTCGGACAGATAAGCACGGGAATCGTGGCACTGCTCCTCGCCTTTGGCCTATCCTCCGGTTTCATTTCAGAATCTAATCCGGCCTCATGGGGACTTTTAGTACTCAGTGCCGTCATACAGGGCATAATAATGGGCTTAATGATTCCGGCCCAAATGTCGATTATTCCCGAAATAGTCGGCCAGGAACGGGTTATGAATGCCATGTCCATGGTCTTAATGGGGCAAACCGTTATCAGGCTGGCGGCACCCGCCGCGGCCGGTTTCCTTATCGATGCCTACGGTTTTTCAGCCATTTACTATCTAATGGCCGGAGTATATTTTTTCTCCGTGATTTTCGCCTTCTTTTTACCTAAAAGCACGGTTAAAATTACGGGAAGCCAAAATACTTTTACCGATGTTATACAGGGACTGAGATATATCCGCGGCGAGAGCTATATGCTTTTGATAGTCGTCTTCACGCTCTGCCATGTGATCGCAGGGCAGCCTTATATGCAGCTGATGCCGATTTTTACCGAAGATATACTTAAAGTCGGAGCCAGCGGCCTGGGCATACTGGCCAGTGTTTCCGGCACCGGAGCGATAATAGGTTCCCTCATCATCGCGTCACTACCCAATAAGAAACGCGGGATATTGCTGATAACGAGCGGGATAATCATGGGCGTATCCGTAATTGTCTTCGCATGGTCGAAATCATGGGCCTTATCGCTGGCGATCATGCCTCTGGCCGGACTGGGACCGGCGTTGCACGGCACCCTGACCGGCACACTTATCCAATACTATGCCAAACCCGAATACCGCGGGCGCACACAGAGCTTTGTCTCGATGAGTGCCGGACTGGCTAATTTCGGTACCTTCTTTGCCGGGATATTAACCGGAGCCATCGGCGTGGAGTGGGCTGTCGGAGGGATGGCTATTTTCCTTACTATAGCCTCCGTTTTATTCCTGGCACTTGCCCGTCCTCTCACGCGCCTGAACTAGACCCAAACCGCTAACGAAAGCTTCCTCGTTGCCCAAAAGGCCGGAATACTGTTAAAATAATCGAGCGTGCCCCAGTAGCTCAGAGGATAGAGCAGCGGTTTCCTAAACCGCTTGTCGCCGGTTCGACTCCGGCCTGGGGTACCACTTACAAGTAATGTGTAATGAGTAGTTTGTAATTAGTGGGGTGTTTTTCCTCTCCACCCCCAACTTATAGGTTTGCATCAATAGTCGTCATTCCCATGAAAACGGGAATCCATATAATCTAGATAGATTCCCAATCAAGTTGGGAATGACGAAAAAAGGGTGCCTGGGAATGACGGAAAATTGCTAAAAACAATACTCATGATAAAATGCCATTCCTTATCCCTTTTTCTCACTACGTTTCTTTGCGGCGGCTTTGAGCTGCTGTGCCCGCTCAATCTTGGCAATTTTTTCCGCCGAATACTCCTTCGGGTAGCCGTGGGTTTTTTCTTTAATCGGCAGGCCGACTTTCTTCGTTAACAACTCCACGAATTTATCTTTATGGGGGCAAAATAGGACCATACAGGTGCTGAGGTGGATGACTTCCGCCCCGTTCTCTTTCAGCTTGAGACCCCGCTCGACGATTTTCTTAAACCGGGTGGTGCCGGGGCAACCGCCGCAGGTATCGAAGCCGACCAGCTCGATAGTGTCATACTCCGCAAAATACCCGCTTTTATCCCGCAGGGCCGGAAAACAGTGCCAGCCCGCACAGCGTCTCGGATGCTCCCCGATGGCGCCTTCCTGACAGCGAATAATCCCGATTTTGGTCATCGTTACACTCCCTTTTCAAGATTTTCCATATATCATCTAACATTTCCCACTGAAAATCTAGCCGCGGCCAAGTAATATTTGCTCCCGCGGGTACTGGATAAGCTCGAGGATATTCACGTGAGGCGGCTGGCA
>CAZJQF010000011.1:14907-33577 GCA_964547925.1 uncultured Dehalococcoidales bacterium | reverse complement strand
CTATCCTCGGAGTAGTCGAAAATATGAGTTATCTCTATATTCCTGAGCTGGATAAAAAAATGGAAATCTTCGGGAAGAGCCGCGGTGAAGAGATGGCTCAAAGTTCCGGGGCTCCGCTATTAGCCAAAATACCTATTGATACGGAACTCGTCAAGCTTTGCGATAATGGAGAAATCGAAAAATATGATAGCCCCGCATTCAAGAGTCTGGGTGAATCACTTACTCGGGTGGTGAAGAAATAAAAATATATTGAGGAGGTAGTATGGCAGAACTGAAGGACAGTTGTGTTAAACCGGTAAAAGGCCCCATCCTCAAATCATCTCCCGCTACACCGGCGTCTTCGACGATATTAAAGGAGGATACGAAAATGACCGCTCGTGTGGGACAGGAAGCACCTGACTTCGAAGCAAGTTCGTTTATTGCCGGCAAAGGTTTTAGCCCGGTTAAACTCTCGGACTATAAAGGCAAGTGGATTGTTCTCTGTTTTTATCCGGGTGATTTTACCTTCGTCTGACCTACGGAACTGGCAGCAGTCGCTGCCCGTTATAACGATATCAAAGCACTGGGCGTCGAAGTTCTTTCGATGAGTACCGACAGCCGCTTCGTACACAAGATATGGCAGGAACAGGAATTATCTAAAATGGTCGACGGCGGCGTCCAGTTCCCGATGTTATCCGATGCAGGCGGTAGAATAGGTCAGGTTTATGGGGTATATGATGAGGCGTCCGGGGTGAATATCCGGGGTCGTTTCATCATCGACCCCGACTTCATTATTAAAGCGATGGAAGTACTGACGGCCGATGTCGGGCGGAATTTTGACGAACTGGTCAGGCAGCTTAAAGCTTTCCAGCACGTACGGGCAACCGGTGAAGTCACTCCAGCAGGCTGGCAGCCCGGAAAACCCACTCTTAAACCCAGCCCGGACCTGGCAGGCAAAGTCTGGCAAGTCTGGAAACCTTAGAGTACTCCACTAAAAACTGACTAATAGTATTACAATGCCACCAACTCAAAGTAGATTTGGGGATAAGGTTAGATTATTTTATTAACCTTATAATAAAGTGGTTTGTTTCGGATAATATGGTTAACAAAAGTAAGAAACTCGGCTTTAGGGAACAAAAGGAAAACATACGAAATAATTTTAACAAATACACAAGAAAAGCATTTCAGATGCTGCCTGTTATTGAGATGCCCAGGATTTTAGATATCGGCTGTGGATCCGGAGTGCCGACTATGGAATTAGCGAGATTAAGTAAAGGGGAAATTATCGGTCTGGACACCGACCAATCAGTTCTCGATTTCCTGAATGATAAAATTAAAAAAGCGAAACTATCAGGCAGGGTAAAAACCATCAACCGTTCGCTTGAAAACCTTGGATTTCCGGATCATTGGTTTGACATAATCTGGGCTGAAGGTTCCGTATATCCCATCGGGTTTAACAACTGTATTAAGGAATGGAAGCGGTTTATCAAACCTGGCGGTTATTTAGTAATACATGACGAACAGGGCGATATCCGGAGAAAAATAGAACAGGTATCTGACTGCGGGTACGAGTTGCTTGATTACTTTTTGTTGGATAAACATATCTGGTATAAGGAATATTTTGCACCGTTGGAAAAGTTAGTCTGCGAAGCTCGAATACAGCACTCTAATATACCCGAAATTATTAGGGATATTGCCATCGCGGAGGATGAAATAGGCTTCTATAATAATAATGATGAACGTAACAACTCGGTATTTTTTATTATGAGAAACGGAACAGAGAACTAAATCATAGATAAAGATGCTTAAAATTACAGAAAAATTATTTCGGCGGAACATGAAATACACGGAAATACTCGGTCGCGGCTATATATAAACTGATATCGGTTTGGTTCCGGCCCGAATCGTAAAATAAATACAGCGGAGAAGACCTTGTCTACAGCATGGGAAAAATATCAGGAATTAGTTAAAGAACAGATGCGTAAATCGTATGCCGAACCGTTTATCGTGCATTCCATGGAGCCTAAAAACATTGGAGACATGGAAAAAGCCGATGCTTATGTAGCGGTACTGGGTTCGTGCGGCGATAGCATGGAGTTATGGCTTAAAGTGGCGGATGGCAAGATAACAAATGCTACGTTTTTAACCGATGGCTGCGGAGCAACGATTGCCTGCGGTAGTATGATGACCGAATTAATAAAAAATAAAACTCTCGGCGAAGCTATGACAGTCAACGCCAAAACACTTATCGAGGCACTCGGCGGGCTGCCGGAAGACCACGTACATTGTGCTGGATTAGCTTCATTAACTCTTAAAAAAGCCGTCCTGCAATATATGACGGTGGAAAAAGAGCCTTGGAAAAAAGTGTACAAAGAAAGTGATATGAGACACAATCCTATTGTCGTCGATGAAACGGCGGAATTATAAATTGAAACGGTATATCTAATAAGGGGGTTACAGATACGAAATGCAGGACGCCCGTAATCTGGAGCAGGTTTATCACAGTGCGGTAAGCGGTTTATACGCCAGACTGAGAAGTAATTATGACTTTATTTACCGGAAATACGGCAACGACGGTATTGAGCTTATCGCCGCGATGAGCCGTGATTACGGATTGAGCATTGCCCGGCGAGCAAAAGAGAAACTGGAAAACAACGACCTGGCTTCGGTGGCTCAATACTTGAAAAGAATATTCAATACGGTCGGCTGGGGGCGGGGCTTAACCGAATTTATCGAATCGAGTCCGTCGAGGACAGTGATAATCGCCAGAGAATGCCCGTTACACTTCGAAAATCCGGCCATGTGCCAGGCACATACGACGATGGAAAAGACCGTCGTCGAGACCCTGAATCCGGAATTAACCTACCGTATCGGTAAATCAATTCCGGCCGGTGATGAATATTGCGAACATATAATAGAAGTAAAAAGTCCGTGATTTTTCCATTTTAAAATGCCACCGGTTAAATACCGGCGGCCGGGTATTTTCAATATATGAGAAAATAATATGATTTTACCGGCTGGATGTGAAGATTCTCCTTTTGAAGCCCGAGCGGATACTTACGATGCCTGGTTCGATGATACAGGGAAACTCATCTTTGCCTGTGAAGTTGCAGCTTTAAAAAAAGTACTGAGTTCGCTCCCGGACACGTGGCTGGAAGTGGGAGTAGGTACCGGACGATTCGCACAGGCTTTGGGGATAAAAACAGGTATCGACCCGTCAGGGAAAATGCTGGAAATCGCCCGGAAACGCGGCATAGAGGTATTTCAGGCACGCGGAGAAGACCGGGTTTTCGATAAGGAGAAATTTGGCACCGTATTTCTCCTTCTTGCTTTATGCTTTATCGATTTACCGTTACCGGTATTAAAAGAAGCAAACCGTATTTTGAAATCCGGCGGGAAGCTGGTAATCGGTATGGTATTGAAAGACAGCCCCTGGGGTAAATACTATCAGAAGAAGAAAGAAGACGGGCATTTTTTCTACAGGCATGCCACCTACCACAGCTACCGGGAAATGGAGGAGATTCTAGCCGCATCGGGATTCGCTATCGAAAGGGAAATATCGACGCTTTTTCAAGGACCCGGCGAAGTTAAGGATTTGGAGATTCCAGTAGAAGGTTATTTGCCGGATGCCGGCTTTACGGTCATCGTTGCCGGTAAAAGTGTGACCAAATAAATATCACCGGGCATTTGGGATATAAAAATGAATATTAAAATAACCACACTCAGTGAAAATACAGCCGCCCACGGCTTTATCGCCGAATGGGGGCTAAGTCTTCTTATCGAGGTAGACGGGCAAAAGATACTTATGGACACCGGGTGGGGATTTTCCGCCGTCTATAATGCCCAATTACTCGGCATCGACCTCAGTACTATCGATACAATAGTGTTAAGCCACGGGCATCGTGACCATACCGGAGGGCTGCGGGATATTCTGGGGAGAATGGGAAAGCCGGTAACGGTAATCGCTCATCCGGATATATGGACGAACAAGTATTCGAGTTCCCGGACGGGTGACGAATACATCGGCATTCCCTATAGTAAAGAGTTATTACAAAGTCTGGGAGCCCGGTTTACTTTATCGAAAAAACCGGTCCGGTTGACGGAACATGTCTGGACAAAGGGAGAAGTCCCCATGGTTTCCGGCTACGAAATCATCGAAGATAATTTGTTGGTTAAAAAAGGCGGGGAACTGTGTCCCGACCCTTTGATGGATGACCTCGCTTTGTCAATCCAGACGGATTACGGACTTATTATTATTGCCGGATGCGCTCACCACGGGATAATCAACACCGTGCGCTGTGCCCAGAAGGTTACCGGACAGGAACCGGTGTATGCCGTCATCGGCGGGACTCACCTGTACAGGGCTTCAGAGGAACGTATCTGGCAGACTGTAGCCGACCTTAGAGAAATAGGAATAAAAAAGTTGGGAGTGTCTCATTGCACCGGTTTTCAAGCATCGGCAATATTCGCTCAGGAATTCGGTGAGGCATTCTTCCTGAATAATGCGGGTCATAGTTTTACATTACCGTAATAGTAATTAATATTAGCCGCCGGAGATAATAGCGAAAATGATAAGTTATAAACCTATCGGAGTAATTCACACTTCATTCACTGAGAAAGAGCAAACACCGATTCAGGGCTGCTTTGCCCCGGACAGTAAAGGTACCGTGGAGATATACCCGGAATACGCTGAGGGTTTGCAGAATATCGAAGGGTTTTCTCATTTGATACTGATTTACCACTTTCATCAGGCAGGGTGCTGCCAATTGGTTACCAAGCCGTTTTTAGACAAAGAGAAAAAGGGTATCTTCGCCATCCGCTATTTTACCCGGCCTAATCCCATCGGTCTTTCTATAGTAAAACTACTGAGCGTAAAGGGTAATATTCTCGATATCGGTGAAGTAGATATACTTGACGGAACCCCGCTACTGGATATAAAACCATACGTCCCGGAATTCGATATCAAGCAGGATGTGAAGGACGGCTGGTATAAAACAGCCAGTGAGAAAAAACGCTATTCACTGGAATGATTCTATTCCCGGTCTTTGTATGGTGCGGGAACCGGGCGATTCTGTGAGGTCTATTTCCCAAATTTCTGACCTGAAATTTCATAGGTACCGCCGGCGACGATAGAAAAGTGGAAAATAGGCATATCAGCCCGATGAATAATCAGCGGGCAGTGTTTCATTCCTGCAGGTGCGAAGAGCATAGTGCTTCTGGTTAACATATTTTGCTGGTCTCCCATCCACATTTCCACTTCGCCGTTGAGATTATACGGGTCTGCCGCATTGCCGCCAAAGAATGCGATGACTTCATCATGGTCGTGAGCGTGGGCAAAAGGAGCATGGTTAGTCGGTTTGCGGTACCAGGCAACATTCATCTGGAATGCCCCCGGGCAGACATTTTTATCCATGTATAGAATACGGGTGGCGAACTTTTTATAGTTTTCCACGAACTCCTTCGGGAAGGCCGGCGTTTTCAGTTCGGCCACAATATATTTACTTAAATTTGTTTCCGGCTGGGGGGTCTCCTTCGAGGATGATGTATCCCAATGGCCTGATTTCAATACTGAGAAGTGGAAGATGGGCCTATCGACGCGCTTTACAGTGAGCGGGTAGTGCTTTAAACCGGCGGGCACAAATACCATGGTGGTCTTGTTGATGATAAAATTTTCATCACCCAGCACTAATTCGATTTCCCCATGCAGGTTATAAGGGTCTTCCGGATCGTTCCCAAAGAAACCCAGGATTTCAGGGACATCATGAGTATGGGCCGGCAGGTCTTTTACGTCAGGCTTCAGATACCAGGAGCAATTCATCTGGAAGGAGGCTCCCGGCAC
The DNA here is from genome assembly GCA_964547925.1 of uncultured Dehalococcoidales bacterium. Lineage (GTDB taxonomy): Bacteria > Chloroflexota > Dehalococcoidia > Dehalococcoidales > JAFGLR01 > JAFGLR01. The sequence goes on along the minus strand of CAZJQF010000011.1, from coordinate 27,759 downwards.
TACATTTTCATCAAGCCATAAAATTCTGGCGGCACTTTTTGAGTACTCTGCGTTTGCCTCTGCAGAAAAAGGTGCTTTTAATTCCTGGATTATGTATTTATCAACATCTGATACGGACATCATTATCTCCCCAGTTTATTCGTGGCATTATGACATACAAAAATCATCCGTGTCAAACTAATCTTTGTTTTTCAGCCGTATTAAGTTTTTTCAGGCGGTTTACAATATGAATTAAAAGCCTGATACTTTTTCATCTTATTCTTGATATCATCTTTTGCTTTTTGAAATCTATCGTCCATCTCCTTGATTTCAAAAAGGTGTTCGGTCCGGGCTTTTAAGGAATTACGCTTCGAATGCACGATGTCATTTTCGTCAAAGACTATCTCTAAATCATTTCCTTTAGCTTTAATAACGCCTTTAACACGGCACCCTGGACAGATGACGTGCGGAAATTCCCTCCAGATTGTTAATACTCTCTCGTGGCAGACGGGACAGATACCCGGGTCGGTCCCAAGATATTTAGCTTCATCGGCGGGTATGCCGAGTGATTTGGCCACGTTAATGCCTAACGTCCGGGCCTTTTCAATCGATACATCACTCATTAAAACTTGCTTGGCCTCACTGGCGTCAATCGCCGTAAAATGGTCGACGACCGGAATCATCATCGAGTTAAGAAACGAATGCTGCAGAGAGTATGATACCGGCTGACAATCACAATCCATCGCCCCGCCCACGGCGATTGTACCTGCCACTCTTGGCTTAAAAAACCTATCATCTACATATTTATTGCCTAATTTCTTCGCTCGATAATGGAAAGCTATATCGTAAGCCGGTCCCATTCTATCGCTCAGAATCCTGAAGTATCCGGGCGGAGAACCTAAATATGACGGTGCTGTGATAATAATACCATCGGCATCGAGGAGTTTGTCCGCAAAAAACGGAACGTCATCGTCGGTAATAACACATTTACCGGGCGGACCATCTTTAAAGAAGCTTTTTGCACATGATAAGCACCCTTTACACGGTTTTAATTTAAGGTCATGCATCCTTAAAATCTCTACGTCATTACCTAATTCTTTGGCTGCTGTTAAAGCTTCAATAAGTAATATCTCGCAATTGCCCAGTTTTCTGCCGCAACTCAATCCTAATATTTTCACTCCAATTAACCTCCATGCCTTACTTATTCCAGGAATATGCAAATCAATGCATAATTTTTAGTCGATTATAACATCGGTTAAAATTATAGTATATATTATATACAATATGCTAAAGTACACACAATGTCCGATTACTTTACGCAACCACGACGTAGTATAAACCAGCTCCGACCGTCAGGTCGGAGCTTTATGCTTTTTAGAACTTCAGAATTCTAATATGTGTTGTTAGGGTCAAATGTTTCGAACGGTTCAGGCGGGTCAGGTTTAAAGGTAACGAGAGCATTCCGCCTATAGGGATAATCATCCACGGCGGGACCGTCCGGCCGCAGTTCGGGAGGGAAAGTTAATCCCGCTTTGGCGTCTGCCTCATAATCTGAAAACGCTTGATCGAAGTTATTAGATAACAGACGATAAATATGAAAACGCCAGAATTTCCATTTACCATCCTCTTTAATGAAGTCCACTCCATAAGTACTCGTTGTCCACTGGTTGATAAACCGGCCTTTGTTTTTAGGGTCGGGCATTATCCCCATACCTACGGTAATCCACACTCCCTTTGCAGTTTTACCGTCACCGGCTACCTCGATTACCGGTGTTGTGAGAGGATGTAAGTGTATCCTGCCCTTGTGCAATTCCTCATTATTTCCTCCGGAGAGTACCGTATGGGCTCTTTCCGGGGCATCGGCACCTTCCCAATATCCGATTTCCCCTAAATAAAATCTTACGCCGGGGGCTTTTTTCGCGTATAATTCAACCATCTTATCTTTTCGGCGCTGGGCGTGGAAATATTCATACCGGCCCATCAGGTTTTCGATTTCGTTAACAGCGTGCAAGCGCTCAATCTCATGTTGAAGCTTTTGATTAGTCTCCTGCAGCCCCTTTATATTCTCCTCGATTTCCTTTACTTTCTGTATTAAACTATCTTCCATTATCGTACGCACTCCTTGTATGTATTAATTATAAATTAAGTTTTTATATAGCTTCATAGCTGTAGTTTATCGGGGTAGTCATAATAACATCATGTCTGCGACCTTCCTTTTCACACAATGAGATAAATCTTATGTTACACTATTATTAACCAAATAGTATATTTTGTATACCTTATTATAATATGGGATAAATAATATTTATATTTAGATTTAAGGTTTTCTCCAATTATATAATACAGGGTATATTATATAGACCATGTTGCTGTTGACGGTAATAATGATGAAATCATTGCCCGGAAGCACTGATTTCACCCGCTAATTAGCCAAGATATCACAGCGTTAATTCTCAAATATTTTAAAAAAATTATTATGAGTTAAAGGTATTGACAGCGTATTTATTCATAGTATACACTATATATCAATCGTTTCAAATATTATATTTAATAAGCTTAAATAGTTAAGGTACAAGTATAATTTAAATAAAAAAGGGGGGTTTTATCGAATGAGAAAGTATGCTCTCTGGGGAATTATTACCGTCATAATAATGGGAGTTATATTACTCAGTGCTTGCGGCACTACCACTTCAACGACACAAACATCTACCACGACAACGGCACAAACATCAGTAACTACTTCATCTCCCACTACTACATCGGATAAGGTATATGAACTTAAATGGGCTGAGTGGAGCCCGGTTGCGGTTAACCACGCTGACGATATTATTAAAGATATTGAAACACGTAGCGGCGGCAGAATTAAGATAACCCTTTATGAAGCCCAATCTCTGTTACAGAGGAATGATCATTACCGGGGGATTCAGACCGGAGTAGCCGATATCGGTAGATACGTTATAGGTATGGCTGCAGGGGCAGATCCCTTAAATTCGATCGTGACATTACCCGGATTAGTTTATCCCACCAGAATAGCAGGCGGAGCCATTTATTCCGAACTTAGAAGTAAATTCCCGGAGCTTGATCAAGAGTATGAAAAAGCGGGATTAAAATGGATACCGATGGGACCTATGCCGGGATCGCAAATAGGTTTAACCGGTAACAAAGTTGTGAATACTCCTGCTGATATCGCTGGTATGAGACTAATCGCAGACCCAAGCTGGTTTCCCTACTTAACAAGTATTGGAGCCGTTCCGCAAGAAGTATCAACACCTGATTGGTTCACTGCCCTGGAAAAAGGAATGGCAGAAGGACTTGTAACCGGGTTACCGGTTATGAACGCTTATAAAATCACCGGTCTATTTAATTCTTATGCAATGTTCGGCGAAGTTGGTCTTGGGTGCCAGGTCTGCGGCTTTTTTGTAAATTTAAAAACATGGAACAGCCTGCCTCCTGACCTTCAAGATGTTATCGTCGGAGCTCTTGAAAGAACCCTATTCCGTGACGACCAAAGAGATTTAAAGGCGATAGATACCATAGTTAGTACTGCCATACAAGATGGTAAGACGGTAACCAATGTTTCTTCAAGTAATATGCAGCCGTGGATTGATGCAGCACAATCAATTGTTGATGAAAAGATAGCTCAATTGGAAGCTGCCGGTCAACCTAATGCAAGAGAGATCTATGATTACACACTGGGGTTGATAAACAGCTACTCGTTAAAATAATATACTCTGTATAAATAAAATAATATATATTAAACTGCTCCCCGTTAAGTCCTGTTAAGATAAGGGAATCACATGGCGAGGGGAGCAGTTTAATGTGTTACGCACCGAATATCAATAATCTAGTTTGAAGGCTAGACATGAGTATTAAAAAATTCTTTTCATATATCGACAAAGGAATAGGCAAGTTATCCAACTCGGTGGGTTTCCTGTCGATTATCTTTATTGTATTCATGATGTTATTGATTGTAGTTGATATTTTTCTGCGCACGGCGTTCAACCATCCCATACCGGGAACTTTTGAGTTTACCGAATTCATTATGATAATTGCGACCTTTTTAGGCCTTCCCTGGGCAACATATATGGAATCACATATTCAAGTGTCTTCGGTAACAAGTAAGTTTCCCCCTAAAGTAAGAGAAGCTTTAGTAATTATCAACTACATTTTAGTACTGGCTCTGTGTGCCGTGATTGCTTCCAGCAGTTTTGTCGAAGCTTTGGCAGTAAAGAAGATCGGTATAGTCTCCGCGATAACAAGTATACCCAAATACCCGTTCTACATTATCGTCAGTATCGGGTATTTTTTCACGTTTGTCGTACTTATAAACCAGTTGGTTAAATCCATAAAAAGGGCAATTAAATTATGAGTCCTGAGCTGGTCGGCCTTATCGGCGTAGTTGTTGTCATCATTTTCATATTCATGGGAGTATGGATTGGGGCAGCCTTAGCCATTGTCGGCCTTATCGGTTACAGTGTTTTGACCGGCTTTGGGATGTCATTCATTGTTGCCGGTACTGAGCCTTTCAGTCAAATCGGTGCCTATTCTCTCAGCGTAATACCCATGTTTCTTTTAATGAGTGCCTTGGTTTCCAACACGGGAATAGCCTCGGACTTATTTGCCACCGCTAACGTATGGATAGGAAAGATAAGGGGCGGACTGGCTATCGCAACCGTATTTGCTGCGGCGGGATTTTCCGCAATCTGTGGGTCCAGTACCGTTACCGCCCTCGCCATCGGAAAAATATCACTCCCGGAGATGCAAAAATTTAAGTATGCCGGTTCCTTAGCCTCGGGAGCTGTTGCCGCCGGCGGCACGATGGGTTCGTTAATTCCACCGAGTATGCCGTTTTGTTTATATGGACTTTTAACAGAGCAATCGATATCCAAGCTGTTCATTGCCGGTATAATTCCGGGCGTAACACAGGCAATTTTCTATATGGTTACCGTTTGGATAGTATGCCGGATAAATCCCAAATTAGGACCTTCGGGAGAACAAACGACTTTCAAAACAAAACTGACATCGTTACGCCGGCCATGGCCGATGATGCTGTTATTTTTAGCCATTATGGGTGGTATCTATTCAGGCTACTTCACAGCTACCGAAGCGGGAGCTTTCGGGGCATTTTTTGCGATTATTATTTGCTTATTCGGGCGAAAACTCTCCTGGAAGATATTTAAAAGCTCTTCTATCGAGACAGCCAAGACTTCTGCGGTAATCGGTTTTCTCATGATCGGGGCTTTTATATTTTTACGGTTTGTGAGTTTAAGCCGGTTAGCAGACGTAATGACGGAGTTTATCATCGGTCTTAACGTTGCCCCTGTCATCATAATTATCTTAATTGTAATTTTATACATAATCATCGGTTGTTTCTTTGATATGTTTGCCGCAATTTTGCTGACTGTACCGATTCTATATCCCGTGGTATTATCTTTAGGATATGACCCGATATGGTTTGGAGTAATAGTAGTTCGGGTAATGGAAATCGGTATGATTACGCCGCCATTCGGTATGAACATTTTTGTATTGAATTCAATTACAGATGTTCCAATCACCACTATGTTCCGTGGTGTAATACCTTTTATTATTGCCGATATAGTTCATGTGGGATTACTTATCGCAATACCGTCCATCTCGCTGTTCCTGCCAAATCAGATGTAATGCCGATGGATTTGAGGTTTTTCTTTTATTCGACTTGTTGCTTCTTCTGTTGTTAGAATCAGAACGCTGTCCATACATATTCTACCGGGGTCAGGTTATCCGGTTAGTTATGAGGTCTGACCTTATTAAATCCCATACTTTCTAATGCAGAAAAACGTTCATTTGATTTGCCAGGTTATTTCCTTAGACTTATACTTAAAATGATATGAATAGTAAAGTGCTGGCTGTGGAAGACGACGTTAACCTGCTGGAGACATTGAAGTATAATCTCCGTAAAGAAGGTTATGATGTCGTTACAGCCGGCGACGGGGAGCAGGCCTTAGAGGCTGCCCGGCGGGAGAAACCCGACCTCATCGTCCTTGATGTCATGCTGCCTAAAATTGACGGATTTGAGGTATGCCGTATTCTGCGCCGGGAGATGACTGTCCCGATAATAATGCTGACGGCTAAAGCTGACGAAACGGACAAAATCGTCGGACTTGAAATCGGTGCCGATGATTACATGACAAAGCCTTTCAGTATCCGGGAATTGCTGGCCCGTATCAGGGCTATGCTCCGCCGTTCCCGGATGGCGGAGCCGACAAATCCGGTTGCTTCAGCTTTAATGAAAATCGGAACGCTGGAAATAGATACAGCACGTCACCGGGCTGCTTTATCCGGAAATACTCTCGAGCTTACACCAAAGGAATTTGACTTACTGGCCTTTCTGGCTATTAATAAAGGTCTGGTTTTTAACAGAGAGCAATTATTAGAGAGAGTCTGGGGCTATGACTTTGCAGGCGATACTCGTACGGTGGATGTCCATATCCGCTGGCTGAGACAAAAGATCGAGGTTGACCCCGCTCACCCCACTGTTCTCGTAACGGTTCGCGGTACCGGTTATAAATTGGAGGGTTAGTTGCGCAGCTTCCAGTGGCGGATTGCTATACCCATAATCGTACTAATCATCGCCAGTATGTTAGTTCTGGGGATTTACTTGACGAACGTAATCAGGAATACCCAGTTAGATAATCTCCGTTTTCACCTCGAACAGGAAGCCAGAATAGCTGCGGAAGCCAGTATTCCCCTTTTCGATGAACCATCAGGTACTCTGGACTATTTCGCTAAAGACCTGGCCGGTGAAATCGACAGCCGGATAACTATTATCGCTCCGGACGGCACGGTCTTAGCCGATTCCAACGAAGATCCGGCCGACATGGAAAACCATGCCGTCCGACCGGAAGTGAAGGACGCTTTGGTTGCCGGTATCGGTGAGATCACCCGGTACAGCACTACCCTGCAAGAACAGATGATGTATGTTGCTGTTGTAATAACCGATAACGGCAAGGTAATGGGAATAGCTCGTGCAGCGTTACCCGTTACCAGTGTAGAAGACTCGGTAAGCCACATTACCCGGATAATTATTATCGCCACGGCAGTTATCGCCGTTCTGGCAGTCATTGCTGCTTACTTTATCGCCAGGCGAATTACACAGCCTGTCAGAAAGCTGACTAAAGCAGTAAAAGGGATTTCTACAGGGCATCTGGAGCAAAAAATCGCCGTCACGACTAATGATGAAATCGGTGCGCTTGCCCGGGCGTTTAATGAAATGTCCGCCGGTCTTAAAGCAAATATCGATGCGATTTCTGCTGAAAAAACCAAGCTTACCAACATCCTGTCGAAAATGGCTGACGGTGTGATTATGACCGATGCTAACGGCAACGTTTTACTGGCTAACCTAACCGCCGGTAGGCTCTTCAGCTTTAAAGATGATGATGCGCTGAACAAACCGGTGATCGAAGTCGCCCGCGACCATGAAATCGATGAGATTTTAAAATTATGCCTGAAAACCCGTCGGGAGCAGAGTACCCAATTTGAGTCGGGGACTAACCGGCGGTTTCTCCGGGCGATTGCCCTGCCGCTGGACAGTCAGGGCCGTTTAGACGGCATATTATTACTTGTTCAAGACCTCACGGAGCTGCGGAATTTACAGACGATGCGGCGGGAACTGGTGGGTAATGTTTCCCATGAATTAAGAACCCCGATTGCCGGTATTAAAGCGATGGCGGAAACCCTGAGGGATGGGGCTGTCGATGACAAAGAGGCAGCCAAAGATTTTTTGGCCCGGATAGAAAGCGAGGCCGACCGCCTGACGCAAATAGTAGCCGAACTAACCCAACTTTCCCGCATCGAAAGCGGCCAGGCTGAGTTGCATAAAATACCCCTTAATCTTAATACGTTGGTCGACGAAATTATTTCGGAAATGGGTCCGCTTGCAGATAGAAACCGGATAACCTTATCCAAACAGCTTTCTCCGTACTTGCCTCAAGTTCAGGCTGATAAAGACCGCATCCGGCAGACCATTATCAATTTGATACACAATGCTATTAAGTTCAATAAACCTGCCGGCAGGATAACAGTTTTCACGAGTTGTGACAGCAACTCGGTAACAGTCAGTGTGGCTGATACCGGGGTCGGAATTTCTAAAGAAGACTTACCGCACGTTTTCGAACGTTTCTATAAAGCCGATAAAGCCCGCTCCGGCGGCGGCAGCGGCCTGGGTCTGGCGATTGCCAAGCATACTATACTGTCTCACGGAGGCAGCATCTATGCTCAGAGCGAAGAGGGCAAAGGTGCTACATTCACTTTTACCTTACCACGTTAACAATATCCGCTTTTTTAACACAATATTAACATTGCGTTAAACTGCCTTTAAACTCGTCCTTCTACAATTGTATGTGAAAAGATATGAAAAACCACTCTTGTAAGAGGACTGAAATGAAGACATACACACTGGCTCTCGTCGCCCATGATTCGAAGAAAGACGACATAGTGCGCCTGATTAAAGCGCATAAAGACGAATTAGCCGCCTTTCAATTAATCGCTACCAGAAGTACCGGACAGTGTATTGTTGCCAGAACGAACTTACCCGTAACTCTGGTTCAGAGTGGACCTCTGGGTGGCGACCAGCAAATCGGGGCGATGGTAGCAAATGAAGTAATTGATGCTGTCATCTTCCTGCGGGACCCGTTAACCGCGCATCCTCACGAACCGGACGTTTCAGCCCTGTTAAGAATCTGTGACACTCACAACATACCTCTGGCGACGAATATCGCCACAGCTGAAGCCATCTTACATTCCATCACCGAACATCCGGAAGCTTTATCCGGGCATCATATCATTGCCGAATATCTTGAAGAAGTCTCACGTGATCATAATTAGAAATTAAATAAAAGGAGATAATAAATTGTTCAAATCGGTTAAAAAATGGTTTCTACCGCTGGTATTGGTTCTTACTCTGGTCTTCATCCTTATCGGATGCAATTCAACATCCACAACTACTACTACAAACGGCACTACGGCTTCTCTATCCGGTTCCTTTAAAGTCATTGGTTCCAACACCATAACCCCGTTAAGCTCGATATGGGCGGAAAACTTTATGAATGATAATAAAGGTGTCAGTATTGCCGTCAGCGGACCCGGTTCAGGGGCCGGTATTGCCGCTCTTATCGACGGTACAACAGATATTTGCCAGGCTTCACGAAAGATTAAGGATTCCGAAGTTAAGACGGCAAATGAAAAGGGCGTTTATCCTTATGAGATAATAGTAGCTACGGATGCTCTTTCGGTTGTGGTAAACCCGGCAAATCCGGTGAGTGAGCTAACCTTCGAGCAGCTCTCCGCTATATATACCGGCCGGATAACCAACTGGAAAGAGGTGGGCGGCAATGACGCGGCGATAGTGGCGATGGGCCGGGATACGAACTCGGGCACTTACGCGTATTTCCTTGAAGATGTCATACAGATGTTGGGTATGGAAACTGCCGATAAAACGCTGCAATACGGCGGTAAAGTATTGATGCTCCCTTCGACTGAAGAAGGAATTTCCCAGGTTGCCGGTAACAAGAATGCCATCTTTTACGCAGGACTGGGGTACCTTAACGCCACGGTTAAAACACTCGGTATTAAGAAAGCCGCTGACGATGCTGCAGTACAACCCGGTCTGGCAACTGCTCTTGACGGGACTTACCCGATTTCCCGCTCCCTGTATTACTATACAGACGGGGATCCGTCCGGAGTTATCAAAGCTTATATCGATTACTGCTTATCGGAAGAAGGACAACAGATAGTTGAGGAATTAGGGTTTGTTCCGCTGAGTAAGTAGGGTAATTGAATGACGTTCTTAAAACAAAACGTTAAAACTACCGATGTTGTAGTCCCGAATTCGGGACTACAACATCGTATACGTCCGGGAGAAAGATTTATCGAAAGCCTGATATTCGTCGCAGGGTTTCTTTCGATAATCATTTTGCTGGGCATCGTTTTCATTCTGCTTAAAGAAGGCCTGCCGGTATTTTCTCACACCTCCCTTTGGGATTTTTTGTTCGGGACTAAATGGTATCCCATTGCTGACCCGCCGGTGTTCGGCATCGCTCCGTTCTTCGTTTCCACTTTAATGATAACCCTGATTTCCACGGCAATAGCGGTACCGGTTGGGGTAGCCTGTGCCGCTTACCTTTCTGAAGTAGCTCCGCCGCGTGTCAGCGAAGTGGTGAAGCCGATAATCGAAATAATGTCCGGCATACCCTCGGTAATGATGGGATTTATCGGTCTGGCCTTGCTTTCGCCCTTTGTGCAAAGCCTGTTTAATTTGAATACCGGACTGTGCGGATTGACCGCGGCGATTATGCTCTCTTTGATGAGTCTTCCCATTATCGTCAGTGTTTCCGAGGATGCTTTACAGGCTGTACCCAAGGAATTCAAAGAGGCTTCTTACGCCCTGGGGGCAACCAAATGGGAAACCATCTGGTATGTGAGTATTCCGGCGGCTCTTTCCGGCATCGCTGCCGCTATTATGCTGGGTGTCGGGCGGGCTATCGGCGAAACGATGACGGTTTTGATGGTGGCCGGCGGGGCTCTCGCTGTACCGGCCTCACCCACCGACCCGATGACTACGATGACGGCGGCGATTGCCTCCGGTATCGGAAACGCCGTTCGGGGCGGTCTGCAATATCAGGCTATTTTCGCTGTTGGGCTGATATTGTTCATCATTACTCTTGCCGTAAATATTATCGCCGAACGGGTATTGGAACGACAGAAGAGGAAGTTCGCAAGGTAAAATAAGTATGGCAACAACATCATTGCACTCACGTAAAATATCGCAGCGGACGGCTTTCACCTTTTTAATAATAGCAACTGTTATCACCGTCATACCTGTACTATTTATTATTGCTTATACTGTCATCAATGGCAGCGGAGCATTAAGTTGGGACTTTATTACGCAATTCCCTTCTCAGGCCGGCAAAGCCGGCGGTATTCTGCCCGCAATAGTCGGCACGTTTTACCTCATGATAGGGACGCTGGCTTTTGCCCTGCCTATCGGAGTATTAGCGGGTATCTATCTCACCGAATATGCCAGACAGAACTGGCTGACCCGTCTGATCAATCTGGCTATCGTTAATCTTGCCGGTGTCCCCAGCATCGTTTTTGGGCTGTTTGGCCTGGCTGTTTTCGTACTGGCATTTCAATTCGGATTGTCTTTACTAGCCGCCAGTCTGACCTTAGCCTGCCAGGCACTGGCAATGGTTATTACGACATCAAGAGAAGCTATTCTGGCGGTACCGAAAGAATACCGGGACGGCAGTCTGGCCGTAGGCGTAAGTAAATGGCAAACCATCCGGCACATCGTATTACCGCAGGCGTTTCCGGGAATCATTACGGGAGCGGTGCTGGCCATTAGCCGGGCAGCCGGAGAAACCGCCCCGATACTGGTAGTCGGAGCGGCTTTCCTGTTACCGAAGCTGCCGCAATCTCCGTTCGACCAGTTTATGGCATTACCTTATCATCTTTACACCGTAGCAGCTCATGTTCCCAACATGTCGAAAGAGACCGTCTGGGGTGTCGCCCTAGTACTGTTAATAGTGGTATTATCTTTCGATATTCTCGCCGCAGCTATCAGAATAAAAACCAGACAAAGGAAATAACTATGGATATTAATATCGCACTACCGGAAAACGAAATTAAAACTAATGAAAGATGTATGACCAAGCTTAAAGCGGAGAAGGTAAACCTGTTTTACGGTTCCTTTCAGGCGTTACGGAATATTACTTTGGACATCCCGTCCTGTGCCATTACCGCCATTATCGGCCCGTCCGGCTGCGGTAAATCTACGATGCTGCGGTTATTCAACCGGATGAACGACCTTATTCCCGGTACCCGCGTGGAAGGAAATGTGGAGTTAGACGGTATTAAGATATATAATCCGAAAATCGATGTCGTGGAACTCAGAAAAAAGGTCGGCATGGTCTTCCAGAAGCCGAATCCTTTTCCAATGTCCATTTTCGATAATGTCGCTTACGGTCCGCGGCGGCACGGCAACAAGAATCGAGGCGAACTGGAAGAAATCGTCGAAAAAAGCCTGCGGCAGGCTGCTTTATGGGATGAGGTGAAAGACAAGCTGAACCAATCGGGACTGGCACTCTCCGGCGGCCAGCAGCAGCGGCTCTGTATTGCCCGGGTATTAGCTGTAGAACCGGAGGTTATCTTGATGGACGAGCCCTGCAGTGCTCTCGACCCCGTGGCGACTCTTAAAATCGAGGATTTAATGCGGACGCTGGCCGCAGACTATACGATAATCATCGTAACCCATAATATGCAGCAGGCGGCCAGAGCATCCGATACGGCCGCATTTATGATGATGGAGCCGGACCGGGCAGGGACACTCGTGGAATACGGCCCGACGGCCCAGCTCTTTACCAACCCCAGAGACAAACGAACTGAAGACTATATCACCGGTCGTTTCGGTTAAGTAATTTCCGGAGGAGAGAAAATGGAAATCAGAACAGTATTCCATAAAAGACTAAGAGAAATCCAGGATAATATTCTGGCGATGGGTAGTATGGTGAGTAAAGCCATGCTGCGTTCTATCGACGCCTTAAAAAGCCGCGACCTTGAACTGGCACAGCAAATTATCGCGGATGATAAGAAAATAAACCACAAGCGGTTCGAGATTGAAGAAAGCTGTATTGAGCTGATTGCCACCCAGCAGCCCATGGCCAGTGACCTTCGGACTATCGTTACCGCACTCAACATCATCTCCGAAGTGGAGCGCATCGGTGACTACGCTGAGGGTATTGCTAAGATTACGGTGATGATTGGCGACGAGCCGCCCTTAAAACCTTTAATAGATATTCCCCGGATGGCGGAACAGACGGTGAGTATGCTCCGCCGTAG
>CAZJQF010000011.1:0-14807 GCA_964547925.1 uncultured Dehalococcoidales bacterium | reverse complement strand
ACCGGCAAGATGGAAGAATTAGGCGGGTCAAAATACTAGAAAATAATTGGATAATTTATGATTTCATAAACAGAGAAAACAGATTGGTCGTATTGTTAATAAAATAATAAGATGTTGTCAATATATAAACTACCCAAACACAATAATATACTTGAAGTTTACTCTGCTATTTCTATGGGTTGATAGAACTTTCATTCTAACCGGTAGCTTGAAAAAAATGATTATATTTTTTATTGGATACGGAGAAGGATCGAACTCTCTACAATGCTAAATTAAAAGTGCTGTGCTCCAGCTACGGTTAATACTTTTTTGAATGAAGTTCCATGTCTGGAGGTGCGGAGTCTCCGATTATGGTTATTTTCTTTCTTTTCGCTTGTTACTTTCCTGTCTACAGCCTCAATATTTAGCATCTGCCGTAAGGATCTTTCCATTACTGCATCTTTAACCGTGACGAGAGTAATCGCTTCACCGATCTTCCCGATTCGTCCGGTACGTCCGATACGGTGAATATAGTCATCCGTTGAGCCGGGAATATCATAGTTTATAACGTGCGTTATGCTCGCCACATCGATACCGCGAGCTGCAATATCAGTTGCTACCAGTACTTTAACGGAACCGTTACAAAAACCTTCCATGGCTAGATATCTTTGATCTTGGTTTAGATTCCCCTGTAAAGAAGTAGCCTGGTAGCCGAAATTTTTCAATTGTTGAGCGATTCGCTGAGCACGGAATTTCGTACGTGTAAAAACCAGTACCGACCCCGTCCTGGTATTTTTCAGAAAATCTTTCAGAAATGATATTTTTTGGCTTTCTTCAACGGCATGAATAGTGTGTGAAACCGTATCCGCTACCCTCGTCGGATTTATCTGCACGGTAACCGGTTTATGCATAATTTCAGCCGCAAGCCGCCGAATATTTACGGGCATCGTTGCGGAGAAAAGCAAAGTTTGCTTTTTTTGCAGCAGGCATTTCAGTATATTTTTAATGTCCGGTAAAAAGCCCATATCCAGCATACGGTCGGCTTCATCGATAACCAGTATTTCCAGGTGGGATAGATCGATTGAGCCTCTCCAAAGATGGTCAATTAAACGACCGGGGCAGGCAACTACGATTTCGACACCGTTACGCAGTTTCTGCATCTGCTGGTCCATATTTGCACCACCGTAAACAGCCATATTGCGGAGGCCTGTTTTCTGCCCTAATTCTGTGATTACGGTATCGGTCTGTTCGGCTAGTTCCCGTGTTGGAGCGAGAATCAGTGCTCTGACTTCACCGCGGGAACCGTTAATTAAACGGTGTAATATCGGTAATACGAACGCCGCGGTTTTACCGGTTCCGGTTTGTGCCAGACCGATAAGGTCCTGACCTTCCATAATAATGGGAATAGCCTGTGATTGAATTGGTGTCGGTGTACCATAACCAAGTGCCCGGACACCGTCCATAACACTCGGGTTTAAATTAAAAGTATCGAAATCCATAAACTCCTTGATTTATTGATATCTTTCCCGGACCCTGTTTGCCCGTTTTTTGAAAGATATTTCATTGTTAATTCTATTTAAAGGGAGTGCTTCTACGACGTTGATTTCACGGTTATCGATAACCGTTCCCTTAAGCCCGGCAATCGCCGCCTGTCCCTCCGGTATTGATGCCATTTCCACGAATCCATACCCTCTGGTCTGGCCGCTGCCGATGTATTTGTTGTTCATTAGCTTTACAGATAACACCGTTCCGAAGGTTATAAAAATTTGCCGTATTTCTTCCTCGGTAACGTTTAAAGATAAATTACCTACGTAAATATTCATATCAGCCACCATCCTAAAATAAGTGTTGTTATCCGGTACATTATGACTGCCCGGGTGTGTGGTTCCGGCTGATTACATTCTTTATTAATGTTCCGGCGGAGAAATAAAGTTGAGTTCTAATATCTGCGACTTCTATTTCGGTCAAACCCGCCGCTACCGCCACCGCCGCTTCTCCTGTCTCTAAAACCGCCGCCCCTGTCTTCCGTACGGGGACGGGCGGCATTCACTATGAGAGACCTGTTTTTAAGTGCCTTACCGTTTAAAGCTGTCATCGCAGCTTGCCCTTCGGATAATACGGGCATCTCGACAAAAGCAAAGCCCTTTGCCCGTCCGGTATCTCTATCGGTTATCATACTGACCGAATCAACCTTGCCGAAAGCCGCAAACTCTGTGCGCACTTCATCTTCGGTAACATCATAAGATAAGTTACCCACATATATTTTCATATTAATCTCCTTTTCCCCGGATTATGATTTGCAAATTAAAACCTATCACTTTTCTTCTGTCGCCTCTTTCGGGCGGCGTTTTTTGCCTTCAGCCGTTCCGTTTCGCCCTTGGACATAAAATAGCGATGAGCTTTAGCTTCTTTAAGCACACCACTCATTAATACCGATTTTTGAAATCGTTTTAATAAAGATTCCTGAGTTTCACCATCACGTAATTTAACTTCGTTTGACATATTACCTCAACATTATAAAAAATTTATCAGAGAGAAATCGGTAATTTCCGGCATCCAAAGGGTATTCCCTGATATTCTATCCCGTTATCCGGTAAAAAAAGCACAACAATCAAGAATGTAGTCTGAAAATCAAAGGGCTAAGTGCGAACGATGTTTGAATTCCGGTATGCGACCTTCCCTTTTTATTTTTTCAGTCAGAGTTCGGGTCGGCCGACACTTATTAACGCAGAATATTGAAAAAGTATACGATAACCTAAACTTAAACCGTCATATCAACTATACTCCGGAACAAGCGTAAATGCAATTACAATACAGGAATATCACTTTTTTCAGGTTGGAAAATAACGATTGCTTATCTTGTTTTTCTTCATTCTGAATTATTTTATTTGACTCGCAAATAACAAATTATTGGTTGTAGTTGTGGTATAATGAAATTAATTAGTTCAAGTTTAGGTTATTACAAGCTTTATCAAAATTACTCAGAATCCGAATGAGTATTGGATGACCCGAGCTCTTACTAAATTTATTTAAGAGAGGAGGTCATCCAGTGAGTTTTCAGGATAAGTCTATTCGCTGTTCCGATTGCGGAACTACCTTTACATTCAGCTCCGGGGAACAAGAGTTTTTCCAATCAAAAGGTTACACTAATGAACCCAGGCGCTGTCCTGCCTGCCGTCAGGCAAAGAAATCAGAGCGTAACGGAAGCAGCAACAACGGTTATAGTTCATCGCCACGCCAGATGTTTCCGGTAAAATGCGCAGAGTGCGGCAAAGACACCGAAGTTCCTTTTGAACCCCGCGGGGATAAACCGGTCTATTGCAGCGATTGTTTTCGTAAAAATAAGGTAACCGGATAGCAATATTTTAGTGATAAGACGTATACGAGTTCTGTTTTTCGAACTCGTATACGTCACCGCGATCAATTTAAAATCTCCCGGATAGCTTAACTTTTTACTTTTCGATAGTCTTTCAGGTAACTGAGATATAAAACGAGAACCGGGTTAAAAGGAGCATTAATATCAGAATATCTGTGAATAATCTATCCTATGATATCACCGAGGATGAACTGCGGCATGAATTTGAAGCTTTCGGCGAAGTGGTATCCGTTATCGTAATCAAGAATAAGTTTGACGGTCTTTCCAGGGGTTCGGCATACATCGAGATGCTCAAAACTTCAGAAGGTCTTACCGCCATCCCGGGTCTAAACGGGAAAATGCTCGATGACCGGGCTATCGTGGTAAAAGCGGTCCGTAATTGGTCCGAGTTACGTAAATATCCACACTCGCAGCAACAAAAGCCGCGCAGGGTTTAACAGAATACGGGAGATTAATTGTTATTTAAACGACATAATTGTTGTCAAAGGAGCCTGATTTGAAAATATTACTTGTCTATCCGCAATATCCGGACACTTTCTGGGGATTTAAACATGCCCTTAAATTCATCTCGAAGAAAGCCGCCTTCCCGCCGCTCGGTTTATTAACCGTCGCCGCCATGCTCCCGCAGGATTGGGAGAAAAAGCTGGTCGACATGAATGTTACCAGACTTAATGATAAAGATATCAAATGGGCCGATTACGTGTTTATCAGCGCGATGGCCGTCCAGAGGAATTCGGTAAATGACGTGATTTCCCGGTGTAATACTTTAGGCACGAAAATAGTAGCCGGGGGACCTCTATTTACGGCCAATTTTGCAGAATTTACCGGGATTGACCATCTTGTTCTGGATGAAGCTGAGGTAACCCTGAATCCTTTCCTGGAAGATTTGGGGAAAGGGTGTGCCAGGCCTATGTACCGTTCCGATGAACGACCGGAAATAAGCAAAACCCCGATTCCGGCGTGGAACCTGATTAATATGAAACAATATTCCTCGATGAGCCTGCAATATTCACGGGGATGTCCCTACGATTGCGAATTCTGCGACATCGTTATCTTGAACGGGCATAAACCGAGGACCAAAAGTAAAGACCAGGTAGTATTAGAATTAGATGCTTTATACGAACATGGCTGGCGCGGCGGCGTGTTCGTGGTCGATGATAACTTCATCGGGAATAAAATTAAACTGAAGACGGAAATACTGCCGGCATTTATCGAATGGCGGAAAGGGAAACGATATCCCTTTTTATTCAATACAGAAGCATCGATTAACCTCGCTGATGATGAAGAGTTAATGCGGTTGATGGTCACTGCCGGATTCGATGTCGTATTCATCGGCATCGAGACTCCCAACAAGGAAAGCCTGTTGGAATGTACCAAATCACAGAATCAAAACCGGGATCTTGTTGCTTCCGTAAAGAAGCTTCAGAAATCCGGTCTTGAGGTCCAGGGTGGTTTTATAATAGGTTTTGACAGCGACCCGGATTCCATTTTCCAGACCCAGATAGATTTTATTCAGAAAAGCGGCGTCGTTACGGCAATGGTCGGACTATTGAATGCGCCAACCGGTACCAGGCTATATAAGCGTTTGAAGGGGGAAGGCCGCCTGCTTAGCTCGTTTAGCGGAAATAATACCGACTATTCGCTCAACTTCGTGCCTAAAATGGACTCTGCTCGGCTAATCGGCGGATACCATAATGTTCTGGATACCATTTATTCCCCTAAGCGTTATTACGAACGAATCAAAACTTTCCTGAAGGTCTACCGGCCGCCACGGAGCACACCGGGCAAGGTACAATCACACCAGATTAAAGCGTTTTTCCGGTCCATCTGGTTTTTGGGTATTAAAGGGGAAGGAAGAAGGCAGTACTGGAAACTGTTTATCTCATTGCTGCTGCAGTCTCCTCCGAAATTCGCCAGGTTCATCGTCCTGGCAATCTACGGATATCACTTCCGGAAAATTGCGGCAGCTTATATTTCCAGCTAATAGACCGGCCGGAGAAAGACCCAATATTTCAAGGCCAATCCAGGATAGTTAAGGAGGTACTTCTAATGATGAATCCTTATCATTACACCAATGCGGGTCACAAAACGGGTGATACGGACGAGCGGGCTTATTTTACTTCAGGAGATTGGAAATGTGCTATATCTCCCTCAGGAGCACATTTTTGGAATTGTAACGTCAGACCTTCAGTCTGTAAATATTGCGGTAAAATTAAGTCTCATGTGCATAAGTAATACATTTTTACATAATACATGGCGATATTTACGCTCATAATTAGCCCAACTTATTATGAGTAATGTGTGATTCAATGCTTAGGATTTTCCTCTCGCAATCTATGTAATAATCTACACAATCATTATGCTGTTTAAAAATGGATTATGTCACACAATAGTTGCTTATCTAAACAGGAACACCCTCCAGGAGAGCCCCCTGTCTAAGAAGCTGTTTCTGCAACTTTTTAACGTCTAAATTGCGGGGTGTTACACCCTCTCTTACCGCCATAGCTGCTGCCGTACCTGCGGCCTCGCCCATGAGAATACAGCCCTGGATTGGCCTCAGAAATTCGTTGGCAACGGCATCACCGGAAAGGAGCCGTCCGGCAGCCAGCAGGTTTTCCCGGTTGCGTGATACCAGTGAACGATATGGAATATGCCAGTGAGGATGTTCAGGTGAATAAACATGATGGTGGTCCGGAAAAACACCGATGGTATCCGGGTAAATCGTGCCTTTCAGCAGCTCTTGATGGTCGATAACGTGTTCTCCCACCATCCTTCTGCTGCAGCGTATACCGATTTGTTGTGCCATATCCATAAGGAAGCAATTTTCGAATCCCGGAATGTTCATTCGGTAATACTCGCGGTATATCCAGGCCTTTTTTCTGGCGTCCACTTCGACTCGGGTCAAATCAGTAATCTTCAAACCGCCGGGATTTACGAAGCTGTTATTTACCCATGCCGCGTCTTTTTGCGAATAACGCAGCAGGAAGAAGTTATACATCGCAGGTCCTTCCAGCCCCAGTTGTTGGCCCAGTTTTTTCATATGTTCCATGAAATCAGCTTGGTTCGACTTCCGGTAGTCGGTGTAGGTCTCTAAATTGATACCACCGATTCTGAACGGGAGCGCCATATGAGCTCTGAGCTCGGGCGTTATGGTGTCATTATAATCCGCTCCTGCCGTAGCGATAACGTCTCCATCTCCGGTAGTATCGATGGTGACCTTGGCTAGGACAGCCTGCCTGCCCTGTTTACTTTCGAAAATGATTCCTTTAATGGTATCATTTTCCACAATGGCCTGTGTGCCCCAGCAATGGAGGCAGAGGTTGACTCCCGACTCCGTTACCATGTCGTTCAGCACGAGTTTGTATATTTCCGGGTCGAAAGGTACGCTCATAATTACCCGGTTTTCGATGGCGCAAAAGGGATAGTTGCGCCAGTAATCGATAAGCTTGGCATCACTGGAGCCTAAATCATCTTCCCGGGGATGAATGCATCCCCCGTATTTATCAAGTCCGGCTACCATTTCCCGGCAAATCCCGCCTATTTGCAAGTTTTTCGTCCCGTCGCTCATCGGCATGATGACCAGCACCAGCCCGCCGGTAGCCAGTCCGCCCAAGTGCCCGTATCTTTCCACCAGGACTGTTTTTGCCCCGTTTCGAGCTGCTGCGACGGCGGCCGCTACCCCGGCCGAGCCACCACCTACCACCAGGACATCGGCCTCGTTATATATAATGGTTTTTCTTGCCGGTTCAACAATAAATTTCGGTTCTTCTTTTTGATTCATAGTCTTTCTCCCGTTTTAGATATCATGCGTTTAGAGTTGGTTTTTATAAACCGACCTTCAAAGCAAATATGATTTGTTTTTTGGGATTTTTGAAATTTCGCTGTAAGTTTCAATTTAAAATACTAAACAGCGACCTCATTTCGTCTTATGATATCATCCTGCACGCCTTTACTCAAATCTATGAAATAGGCACTGTAACCGGCCACTCTTACGATTAAGTCGCGATAATTTTCCGGATGTTTCTGGGCGTCCAGCAGCTGCTCGTTCCCGACGACGTTGAATTGCACCCATTTCCCTCCCATGTCGGCATATGTCTGGATCAGCAGCCCCAGTTTTTTCAAGTCTTCCCTGTTGCTTATCGACGAAGGATGGAGTTTGATGTTGAGCAACGTCGATGAACACGCCGCCTGGTTAATCTTTGCGGCGCTCTTGAGCATCGCGGTGGGCCCGTTGATGTCTCTGCCCTGGGCAGGCGAAACCGTTCCATCAGATAGAGTTGTACCGGCTAGCCTGCCGTCAGGGGTCGCTCCGATTATCGTTCCCCCGGCGAACATGGATGAAATTGAGGCCCCGCCAATACCTTTTACGTTTCCGAGGACGGGGCGTCCGAATGTATGGTAATTCGCTTCCTCATCAAGTAAGAACTGGTAAAGGTCTTTGGCTATCAGGTCGACATAATCGATATCGTTGCCATATTTTGGCGCCTGCAGACACATTTTCCTGACATTTTCATAACCTTCCCAATTTGCCGCTAATGCCTGTTTCAGCTCTTTCAGGGTAATCTTCTTCCGGTCATAGACCAACAGCTTTATGGCAGCCAGCGAATCCGCTACGTTAATTGCGCCGACGGGTATCATCAACGCTCTGAAATCATACGGAGGTACCGCTTTTCTTTTGGATAGAGGCTTTCCTATTCTTATTCCGTCTTCCATCAGGACGGTATCCAGTATGTCTATCGCATCGGAGTAATTCTGGATATCTCCGGAATACCCGTTAATGAGGAAACTGTGTTCATGCCAAAGACCGATAAAATATTTAAGGGACGCCTTAAATGCGGTATAGAAATCTTCATAAGCAGCATATTCTTCAACATTTATGGTGCCGGGACCAACCTTCAAACCGGTCCGGGGGTCGACTCCGTTATTGAGAAAAATTTCCAGGACCTTAGGCATAATAAAAAAGGAACCCGCAAGAAAACTTGCTTTTCCCGGAATAGCCGGGTCCACGCAACCCGCAAGATGGTAATTACGCGCTTCCTCAATGGGTATCCCTCCGGAGGTCATATAGTCAAGAAAAGATTGGTCTAAAGCAATGGCCGGCATACCGATACCTGTCTTTACCACCTCCAGGGCTTTCACCAGTAAGTCTTCAGGTGTTTTTTCATGGACTCTTAATGTAATGGTGTGATGGGGCGTCCTGAGCCGGTTGGCTGCCTCCATGACGAGGTAGGTGAGTTCATTGCTGGCATCCTTCCCGTCTGCGGTGACGCCGCCGATGGTCATGTTGCGCCATTTAGCAAAGCCGGCGTGCTGCGACCGTTTGGCGCGGGAAAGTTTGATATTTTCCGGCCTCATGCATTTGATACGTAATTCAGAAAGTAATGCTAAAACTTCTTCATTGGAGACTTGCCCCGTTTCGATGTCTTTTTTATAAAACAGGTACATGTACTGGTCAAACCGGCCGAGATTATGTGTTGATGTAGGAGTGGACAAAATCTGGTTAAACCACAATGACTGCATTGCCTGATAAAAGTTCTCCGGAGAATAGGCCGGAACCCGCCGGCACGTTTCAGATATTCTTTTTAGTTGTGTACGGCGTAAAGAATCCTTCTCGGTTTCCATGAGTTTTTCAGCTTCTTCGGCATATCGGTTGGCAAGTCGGATAACGGCTTTCAGTACTATCAGTGAAGCTGACAAAAATAACTTTTTCTCTACTTCATCTTGAGACAGGAACTTCAAATTACGGAGTTCTTCCTCAATATTTGCTATGATAGGGTTGAGTCCCGTGAGCCATTTCGCAAAGTCCGTATAACAATCGGTAAAGTTAAAAGAGAGGCAAAGACCACTGCCTGCGTAGGCGCCTCTGAATTCATCTTTATTTTTCATCGGCGGGAGGGTAATACCAACTCGCAAATAGTCAAAGAATTTCTCGTCAAAAAGCTTTGACTGGGCGTATTCCGAGCATCTCTTTTCCCAATATCGGCCTATTTCTCTTATCATAGGCCAGTCCGCATCGTCGACTGTGACGATGCCGTCCTCGACCGCACCCCTGATTTCATCTTCTTTCCACACACCAAGAAACGGGTCGATTTCAGCTCCCCAGGGTTTGCTGGCTCCCTCACCGACGAATAGCTCATCCCCGTCAATTATTACCGGGATGTTTTCCAGCATATACGCATGAGCTTTGGCGTATCGTAGAATCGCGGGTTCTCCTTCGGTCTGTTTAAAAGACTCGGTAATCAACCGCGCTTTTTCCACACAGAGAGGAAATCCTCCCCGGACAATTTTTTTCATCAGTTTTTCCATAGTAGATGCCTCCTGATAACTAAACGATTAGCCGCCGATGTGTACTTGAAGTCCGAATGATGCAACGGTATCTCTTATTTCCTGAATATATTCATCTGCCGGGGGGATTATTGAAAGGTCTTTTAATGGCATACCCAATCTTTCACGCTTGGATTCGCCTAGCCGATGGTAGGCAAGCAGGGAAACCGGCACTGATTGGTCAAGCTCTGCAGCTACGAATTTGGCCGTTTCCCTAATATTCTCAAGTGAATCGTTATAACCGGGTATGACGGGAATCCTGATCCAAACCGGGATTCTCAATTCATGGTGAATCCTCCGAATATTATCCAGAATTAAGCTATTGGGAACGCCGGTATATTCCCGGTGCTTTTCGGAGTTCATGTGTTTCAGGTCATATAACACGAGGTCTGTATATTGCAGTACGTCTTTGACTATCTCCCAGCCGGCATACCCGCAGGTCTCGATAGCAGTGTGGATTCCGGCCTGACGGCAAAGAGAAAGTATGTTTTTGGAAAAAGCGTGCTGCAAAAAAGGCTCGCCTCCGGTTAGTGTCACCCCTCCGTCTGAGCGGCGATAGAATATCTCATCACTTTTTATAGTGTGGAACAATTCCGTTGCTGTAATTTCCCGGCCCATGAGGCTTCTTGCCTCGCCGGGACAGGCTTGAACACACTGTCCGGAACCTTTACAAGCATTGCGGTCGGTGACGGATTTTTTTTCGATAATCCGGATGGCATTGGTAGGGCAGGCCGCGACGCACGTGCCGCAACCGGTACACTTTTCCGTAAAGAAAAACAACTCCGGTTTTATCGCTTGTGACTCAGGGTTCTGACACCAAATGCAGCGGAGAAAACAGCCCTTCAGAAAAACACTGGTCCGTATCCCCGGTCCATCGTGTATGGAATACCGCTGGATATTGAAGACTATTCCTTTTTTGCTTTGGGTATCTATCACGGCAGTAACCTTTTTAATGCTGAGCTGTTTCGGTTAGAAAATGGTCTATTTTGACGTATCCGGTTTAATATCTAGTTGTACGGGGAACCTATCTCATCTGTAATATTTTCGATATTAATTCAGAGATTAATAAAACTATATAATTTGCTATTGATAATTATTAGGATTACTTTATTGTTAATTTATCAATAATTAAACAGATATATCAAGTAGAATCAAGAAAACCTATATTTTACAAAATATTAAAAGGCGGAGTTATGGCCCGGGATTTGACAGGCCCTTCGGGTCAAAGGTGTCTTTTATTTGTCCTGCCCAAATATGAAAATTGCTCCAGAGCGGTCCGAATTTTTCCATCATCGCTTTGCCGTATGCCGGTACAGCCGCATGGTAACCGTGCTTGATATCATTCTCCATGGATTTTTGAGAGATAGCCATTGTCACCCGCCGCCGCTCCGGAATTGTCCGGTCGTAAAAGAACAGCAACTCGATATGGGCGATATGTCCGTATTCCATCGGGATAATCTGAAAGTTGTGAGGAGCATTTAATATCTCACCCCTATCGATGAAATCGTAGAAGAACTCCGGAATCGATTTGGCCACCTCGAACATGTGAGGAACGGAATCTCCCCCGAGTTTGGTAGGCGACCATCCTCCACCCAGTTTCAGCGTCCTTTGCAGGAAACTGACCATAATAAAGAAATCCGGATTCTCCTCATACTTCTTGCGGATAGATTCCTCGACAGGTTCGCCCTCCGTCTCCTTGACGATATCCTGCAGGACCTTTTCTTCATACTCCAGTTCCTCGGGAGTCCAGCAGGCCAGGTAGACCCAGAGAGCCTGCTGTAATTCCTTTTGGTAAAGTCCGCTATTCCATAGTTCCCAGAAGTCATTCGCCGATTCGGTGTAAAGCACTGCCTCCGTCGCGTAGAAAAATTTCAGGACAGCGAAGCCGATTTCCGCCTTGCCTATTTCCAGCATGGCATCGCGGACTTTGTCCAGGTCCGGGAATTTGAAAATATAAATCCGATGGCAGTTTTGCGGCAGGTGCATTTTAAAATTGGGGGTGTGACCTTCAACGGGCAGTTCCCGCGGCCCCTTCCATGCTTCAAGACCGATGGCAATCTTGGTCACGATACCGAGACTGCCGGCCCACCCGCTCCAACCCCTCACCAGACCCCTGAGACTGGGGCCGGGACCATCAGGGCAAAACCATCCTGCATCATTTCCCAGTGAGCCCACTCTCAGGATTTCGCCCGTCGGTAGCACCCACTCGATTCCTAAAAGGTAACGCGAGACTCTGGAGAAACTATGTTGGGTGTGATGGTCGCCCGATACTACAAAATTTGCCAGCACGGAGCAAGACGGGCCCACTGAAGCAGTAGGATAGTTCAGCCCCCGCTTGAGCACCTCCGGCTTCAACTGGACATGTCTGACAGCGGGTTCGATAACCGCAAAGCGGTCGGTTTCATTTATCTCCAGGATTTTATTCATGCGGCGCATATTAAGAATTACCATACCCGGTCCGGGAAAACCCAGGCCGATGAGCGATGTCTGGGCTGTGTAGGGGATGTTATATCGGTTACATACCCTGACGATACTCTGCACTTCCTCAGTGCTGCCGGGCATAATGACTGCCGCAGGGCTGGGCGGCTTATGGGCGTTTTGCGGTGACAAATGCCGGTAAGCAGCCAGGATATGTTCTTTATCGCTGATGTTATCCGGCCCCACGATGTTTTCCAATAACTCGTAAATGTATTTCGGTAAGCTCATATCTTTTACCCGCTTACATTAAATTGCCCCGGCAACCAAACCGGTAAGGTCATGATAACGAATCCGGCTTTTACTGCTAATAATGGCCTTCCTGAAGCTGGATTCACAGAAAGGGCAGCAGGAGACAATAGCCTCAGCACCCGTTGCCGCAGCCTCTTTGAGCCTCTCCCCGGCTACCCAGAGGGAAAAATCAGGGAAGGCTGACGGCACACCGCCGCCTCCGCCGCAGCAAAAAGAGTTTTCGGCATTCCGTGTCATTTCGGTAAGTTCCACGCCCTGAATCGCTTTTAATATTTCACGCGGCGCTTCGTAAACACCATTGGTACCGCGCCGAAATTTTTTAGGCGGCTGGTGATACCCGAAGGCCTGAATTTCGCCTTTCCAGGGGACATACAGCTCCGATAGACGTCCCAGCAGACATGGGTCATGATAGGTTACCTTTAGTTCCTGTTTTTTGTTAAGCTTTAATCTGCCTTCTTTTAGTAATTTTTGTATAACTTCGGTGATATGCAGTACCTCGAAGTCAAGCTCTGCAATCCTGGGATATAATCCCTTAAAGGTGCCGTAGCACTCGGCACAACTAACGACCAGGGTTTTTATCTTTTGTTTTTTCAGAGCATTGAGATTATGCTCGACGAGTTTTCTTGCTTCTGTCATCTGTCCGGTCCGCCAAAGAGGTGCCCCGCAGCAGTATTCTTCGGCATTCATAACTTTAAAATCGATACCACCGGCCTGTAGTATTTTTACCGTATCGCGGGCGATATCGGGATAGAGATAAGCAGTGGTACAACCGGCAAAATAGACCGTATCTGCTTTGTCGGACAGATTCGTGCCTTCAGGCAGCCAATCGAATCTATGGCTGTGCTCTTTGCCGTAAATATTGTGGTTCTTTTCGACGAACCCGGCGAATTCTCGATGTTCCGGCATCGGCCCGCGGCCGTCCTCGACACATTTGGCCCTCAACGCCAGAATCGTGTCCATTACTTCCATATCTCTGACCGATTTACAATTGATATCGCAGGCCCCGCAGGTAGTGCAGGAATAAATAAGTTTTAACATTTCATCATTATATTCCAGCGTACCTTCCAGAAGTTCTTGTGCGATATTGATTAAACCCTGTCCCGAGTAAGACTCAAAAAGATAGCGGGAATAAATGGGACATACCTCGACAAATTCCTGATTTTTGGCTTTCGGCCCCAATATAAAACGGCACTGCCCGCAACTATTACAGGATTCCATAGTATAGATGTAGTCTTTTAGCGTGTCCATATCCGGTCTCCTAGAAACACAGCTTACCGGGATTCAAAATATTATTAGGGTCAAAGATACCTTTTAGCTTTCTCAATGCCGCTACTCCCTCGGCATAGCGGCTATAGACCATATCCGCCCACGGGCCGTAAGGCCTGCTGAAAAAAGCTCCGTTTTTCATGAGTATTTCAGATGCCTCCATGAACAATTTGCTGACTTCAGCGGCTTCCTCCGCATCGGATTGGTTGCTGGGAAGGCTAAATTCGCAGTGACATCCTCTGCCCTGGACCATCGGTTGAATATAACAGCCGATGTCATCAAATCGATAGCGATACCTGCCGACAATATTCCTCATAAGACCGACGAGTTCGCCGATCTTACTCATCGGACTCAGGAAGAAGATATCGTGACATATCCCTTTATAGCGGAGTTTCCAGTAAGGCTCCTTATCCCAGCAATTGGATAGTAACTCCAGTATCGAGTTCTCCTGGAGGTCGGCACCGGGGAGTTTGGACTGCGGTTTCATTCCAAGCCCGTCGCAGATATTAACAAGATATTTTTCCTGTATCTTCACCCTCTCCTCCGGATGTCTCCGGTAGCCGGCGATACTGACAATAACTGTCCATTGCGGCAGCTTTTTCTTTAATTCCTCAAAATCCGCCGGCCAGTTCCCGGCCAAGATAGTTGCCAGATTGACATTGTTCAGCGTCAGACATTCATCGACAACCCTTTTTCTTAATAGATTGTTCATGAGAGCGGCCGCTTTCTCCGCATCAGTGACAGGGATGAAATAGAGCTTCTGGAGAGATGGTAAAACCTCGGTCTTGATTGAAGCCCAGGTTACCAGCCCCATCGTGCCCTGAGCGCCGGAGACAAACCGATAGTAGTCAACCGACCCCGGTCCCCATGGATTTACCTTGTCTGATTTCAAATGCTCCATATCCCCGGGTCCTGAGGCAGAGCCGGTACGGAACTCATCACCGGTACCGTAAACTACCTCCAGCGTCAATAAAGGGTCCATATAATCGTACTGATACTTGGGGATAAGAACGGGCTCTCTTTCCATGTAGCTGGTGACCACCGATTTCGAAGCTCGCGGTAACAGGGGGATATTGAGTTTGAGCCCGTGCTTCCTTACCTCAGGGATGAGTTCCCCATAAGTTACCCCCGGCTC
>CAZJQF010000010.1:21786-33764 GCA_964547925.1 uncultured Dehalococcoidales bacterium | reverse complement strand
AGTATAAAAATACCCCAAGCTATTAGATAGGCTGAGTGCGAGATTACACAGGCCGGCAACGATGGAACCGCATAACATAAAAGTTCTCGGTTTAATGTTCTGTAAAAGTTTACCGGCGATGATGCCGGCGATACCGAAGGCGATAGCAAACAGCGAGGGTCCTAACGAAACCTCGCCTCTGCCGGTTTGGAACTGCTCCATAAGTTGTTTTAAAACAATCGCGAAAGGAGCCGCTCCGCCGGTAAAGTACATCGCCGTAACAGCGATGACGATCCACCAACCATAAAATAGTTTTTTTGGTTTACGCATAGAGTTAGTTAATGTTAGATATCCGCGAGTCCCCTGACAATGTCATGCATGTCATCGAAGGGCAGGCATTTTAATCCGGCTTCGGAGCAGTGCGTCAACAAATCGTCTCGGGCGAAAACACGGTAGGACAGCCTGGCGGCCGGGATATCGGAAATTCCATTGCCGATATAAATAACACGGTACCCCTGTTTCTTATATAAACCGGTGTAAGTTTCTTTAAATCCGGACATGAGTTCGGTGCCGGAGGGACCGATGTACCGGACCGTAATGCCGTTACGGTTGAACTCGGATTTTCCGGCGATAACTTTAATATTTTTCAGGCCGAGGTCGTTTAAAACTATATCGATATAGAAGTCCAGACCGTTACTGACGATAACGAATTCGATATTTTTATTATCGCAAAAGGACAGTAATTCACGGAAGCCGGAACGTAACTGGGAGTGCTGCCGGGTGAAAGCGATAAGTTCGTCTTTGGGGACTTTCACCATACTGAAAACGCGGGCATTAAATTCCCCGACGTTAATTTCGCCCCGGTGGTATTTATCCGCCCAGGATAGCCAGCTTTTGTCGGCATACTTATCCAGAATGCCGTAGCTGATATCATCAACGGTTACCGTACCGTCAAAGTCACACTGAATTAAGGTCTTGATAGTAAGCCTCCGGGACTTTTATTTACGAATAATTATAGGCATTGCAGGAGGCGAAAAGCAAAACGGGCAGGGAAGCCATGAATATAATTTGAGGCTATTTGACACGATACTTATATCTTTAGTAATATAGCAAATAAATAAGCTGTATCAATAAAGATATAGCATAAATTAAGAAAGGGAGAGCAGATACAGGTGAAAAAGTTACCGACCTTATGCCTAACGCTGTTATTGTTTGTAATTACATCTTTAAGCCTCGTCGGTTGCAAGGCTGTTACCACAACAACGACTACTACCGTTACGACAACCTCGACGACAGTTACCACGACTATTACTCCGGTTTCCCGGGTTATTACGGATATGTACGGCCGGGAGGTAACCATCCCGACGACCATCAATATAGTATTATGTGCCGGGCCCATCGAAATGCAGATGGTTTACTTGCTGGCTCCGGATAAACTGGGCGGACTGGTTTTCAATTTCAACGGCAATCCGCCATTGGTGCAGGAAAAATACGTCAATTTGCCGATGATAGGCGGCTGGTACGGCAATACACAGGGCAACTACGAAACATTTATCGCCGCCGCACCGGATATTATTCTGGAAGGTACAGAAGCCAACCTTCCGGACAGACAGGAAAAATTCAGCCCGATTCCCGTAGTGGGTGTAAAACTAACGGATTACGTTACCGGTTATGAAGAAGAAATCCGTTTTCTGGGCGACCTGTTAGGTGAGCAGGAACAGGCCGAAAGCTTAATTGCTTACTATAAGGAAACGATGACCTATGTCGATAGTATCGTATCTAAAATTCCTGACAGCGAAAAGGTGACGGTATACTATGCCGAGGGTAAAGACGGTTTGAGTACCGACCCCACCGGTTCGATGCACACCCGTCTGCTGGAAGTGTGTGGAGGTATCAATGTAGCCGATGTCCCGCTGCAGCAGGGTATGGGACAGGCCGCTGCCTCAATGGAGCAGATTCTGCTGTGGGACCCGGATATGATTATCATCGGACGAAGCACTCAGGCAACTCTCTATGATGCCGTAATGAGCGATGCCACCTGGGGACAGTTAAGAGCCGTTAAAAATAACAATGTTTGTGTCAGACCGCAGAATCCCTACTCCTGGTTTGACGGCCCGCCGGGCGTTTGCCAGATTGTCGGGATGTACTGGATGGTACATACACTGTATCCCGAACAGACCGCCGGTCTGGATTTGAATGCTAAAGTAAAGGAGTTTTATTCCAAGTTTTTACATTACGAGTTGACGGATGAGCAGGTAGCCCAGCTTATCGCCAACCGGATATAACCCGGAACACTATAGCGTTTTTCGGATGAGACGTAAACCTAAAGATAGTTCAGCTGTCGGCGAGACTTTAAGAAAGAGAGAATCCGACCTCTCTCCCCCCCGAAAGTTAAGCGGGGTATCTACGGGCGTAATATTAATAATAGTACTCGCGGTAATATTCGTCCTCTCCTTCGCACTCGGCAGATACCCCGTCTCGCCGGCGGATGTTATCAAAATACTCTGGTCTAATATTATTGAGTTTATCACATTCAACAACATAACGATAAACCACACCTGGCCCGATATTATGGAAACGGTGGTTATCCAAATCAGATTGCCCCGGATACTTGCAGCCATATTGATCGGAGCGAGCCTGGCAATGGCCGGAGTTTCTTTTCAAGGTTTGTTCCGTAACCCGCTGGTATCGCCGGATATACTGGGGGTGTCGGCAGGTGCCGGCTTCGGGGCTGCCCTGGCTATCTTACTTAACGCTAATCAGGTAACCATTGAAATTTCAGCATTCTGTTTTGCCCTGCTGGCGGTAGGCATTTCCTTTCTGGTCAGCCGGGTGGTCAAAGGTAATGCGGTACTCAGCCTGGTGCTGGCCGGAATGGCGATTGCTTCGCTTTTCAGTGCCTTTTTATCGCTGGTGAAATATGCGGCCGACCCGACGAATCAACTGCCCGCCATTACCTACTGGTTGATGGGAAGTCTGGCTTCGGTAAACAATATCCAGCTATTATTTACGGCAATTCCCATGGTAACAGGGATAATAATTCTCCTCTTAATCCGCTGGCGTTTCAATGTGCTGGCGATGGGAGAGGAGGAAGCTCAAGCTCTCGGTGTTGATACCGGGAAACTGCGAGTTATCATTGTGCTGTGCTGCACACTGATTACCGCCTCATCGGTCTGCATCAGCGGCACCATCGGCTGGGTCGGACTGGTTATTCCGCATATCGGGCGGATGCTGGTTGGGCCGAATCACAAACAACTAGTGCCGGTGTGTATTTTACTGGGAGCCGCCTATCTGCTGTTTATCGATAATATTGCCAGACTGGTGGCGAACATAGAAATCCCTATCGGCATTCTCACGTCTATCGTCGGGGCGCCTTTCTTTATTTACCTGCTCAGCCGGAATTCAAAGGGGTGGGTGTAATATGAAACTGAGTGTAAACAAAGCTACTTATTATTATGATGCGACAAAAACCAGCGGGTTTGCCGATGTCAGCTTTTCTATTGAGAACGGTGAGGTGATGTCGATTCTGGGGCCGAATGGCTGCGGGAAAACAACTTTACTGAAATGTCTCAACAGCCTGATAAAAATCCAAAACGGCAGTATCGTAATCGATAACCGGGATACCGGTAAGTTGAACCGGGCAGAAATCGCCAAATCTATCGGTTACGTGCCCCAGATGCATCAACCGGCCTTTTCCTTTTCCGTTCTGGATGCCGTATTGGTCGGCCGGGCGCCTCATCTGGGGATGATGGAATCGCCCAAAGCGAAGGATATCGAAATAGCCAAAAGCGCTATCAAGCAAATGGGTATAACCCATATCAAGGACAAATCTTATACGCATATCAGCGGCGGCGAAAGACAACTGGTGATGTTTGCTCGTGTATTAGCCCAACAGCCTTCACTGCTTTTATTGGACGAACCGACATCGCATCTAGATTTCGGTAACCAGATAAGGCTATTAGAATTGGTGCTAAAACTGGCGGCGACGGGCTTGCCGATTATAATGACATCGCATTTTCCCGACCATGCATTTCTGGTTTCCAGTAAAGTGGCTCTAATGAAAAAAGGCGGGTTTATCGATTTCGGGCCGCCGGATGATGTCATGAACGAAGATAATCTGGAGAAGGTCTATAACGTTAAAGTGAAAGTAGTTAACGTAAATTCCGGAATCAACCGGAAAATCTGTGTTCCGGTAAGTAATTTATAAGGGGGGAATATGAAAGAATTTGAAGATTATTTAAAAAAAGCGGGAGATTTTCACGGGCACATTTGTGCAGGGATTGTTTTCGGAACACGGATATCCCTTGCTGCGATGAAGGCATTAGGTTTGGACCCGGAGGTGAAGAATAAAAACCTGATAGTTTATGCGGAAATCGACCGGTGCATGACGGATGCCGTGCAGGTAGTTTCCGGATGTCATCTGGGACACCGTTCTTTAAAATACATCGATTACGGTAAATTTGCCGCGACCTTCATCAATACGGATACCGAAAAGGCCTTTCGGGGCACTATCAAGGAGAGCTTTAAGAGCGGCGACGATGTCGAGGCATTGATAAAGACCGTAGCCGGACTCCCGGAGGATGCCGTGGTGACGCTGCAGGAAGTGAAAGTGGAAATACCGGAAACGGACCTGCCGGGTTTTCCGAAGCGGACGGCCGATTGTGCCAAGTGCGGGGAAAGAGTTATGGACGGTCGGGATGTAAATAAGAACGGGAAAACTTACTGCCGGGCCTGTGCCAATGGGAAATATTATAAAGAGAAGTAATTATGGCTGCGATATCTGTCGATTATGATGCTCTCTGGCAGGAACAAATGAAGGTCTTTGACCGTTCGAACGGCACTGCCGATTATTGGGACCAGCGTTCCAAAACTTTCGATACCGTTTGGCGGACGAGTAATTATGCGGTAGAACTGATACGCCGGATGAAATTATCAGCGGAATATTCAGTGCTGGATGTAGCGTGTGGGACGGGTGTTATGGCCCTGCCGCTGTCAATTAAAGTCAGCAGGGTTACAGCTTTGGATATATCACCGAGTATGCTGGCAAGGTTGCGGGAGAGGATAGAAGCGGTAGGTATCACCAATATAGCCACAATCAACAGGGACTGGAACTCGGTGGTTATCGGGAAAGACATCGAGGCTCATGACGTTGTGCTGGTATCGCGGTCGCTGCCGTATACCCGTCTTTCCGAGACTTTAGCCAGGATAAACCAGGCGGCGAAATCGGCCTGTTATATAACCTGGCGGGCGAATCATACGGATGACTATGAAATTGCTGTTCGTGAAGCGATGGGTAAACCGCAAAAGCAATACCCTGATTACAGCATAATCGCCGGTATGGCGGAAAGGCTGGGGTACTTTCCCAATGTAGAAATATTTGAAAACTCGGGTGAAGAAAAATATCCCGACCTGGAGACGGCGGTCTCAAATATGGCGAGAGGTGCAAGACCTGACGCCAGACAATCGGCGAATCTTTTAAAGTTGGTTAAAGAAAGGATGAAGCTGATTGACGGATATTACACTTACGCGTACACGATGAAATGGGCACTAATTTCCTGGCAAAAAAAATAGATAGACTTATGTTCCGGAGGCAAATGTGGACCCCGATACAATAGACTGGAATCAAATGTGGCAGAAAGCAACGGCAGCATCACCGTGGACGAAGCGTTCCACCAAGGAACTCTGGGAAAAACAGGCGGACAGCTTCAACAAACGTATCGTCAGAGTGAAATCGGAAGAGATGGCAACCGACCGAGACGATTACATTTCCAATATGCTGCGAAGGATACATATCGAGCCTGATTTTACGGTTCTCGATATCGGCTGCGGGCCGGGGACACTCACTATCCCGCTGGCGAAGAAGGCTAAAAGCGTGACGGCTCTCGATATTTCAGAAAATATGCTGAAACATTTAAAGACGAACGCTCACAAAGAAAAGGTAAGTAATATCGAATACATCAATGCTGCCTGGGAGGATGCTTTATCCAAAAACCTGGTGGAAAAGCACGATGTGGTGGTGGCATCACGCTCTGTAACGCCCGCCGATATCAAAGATACTTTTACCAAGCTGGCCGGTATTGCCCGGCGTTACGTATATATAACCGTCCCGATTGTGCATTTGCCCTTCGATTGGGAAGTTTACCGGGCTATCGGTAGAGGCCAGAAAAAACATCCTTCGTATATCTATATATTAAACACGGTGTATCAGATGGGGATTCAGGCTAATCTGGAAATACTTTACTCGCGGATTAAAGTATTTTTCCCGACGGTCGAGGAAGCTTTTGCCGATTTACAGTGGCGGACGACCACTTTTAACAACATGGAAGTTTTTAAACTGTTAGATTATTTGAGATCAAAATTCGCCGAACAAAACGGCTCGTTGACGCACGAAGGGAAGTCCAAGTGGGCGTTAATCTGGTGGAACGTACAGGATAACGAGCTGTTTAAGACAGGTTAAATGCTCGGTTGTTTGGCTTTGTTAAAGTAATTCATGGCTTTTTCGGCGAAGGAATTAAATCCGGCAACGTCGCGGAAAGCTCGGGCGGGCACGATGAAAGCCTGTCCGGGTTTTAAAAACAGATAGAGATAGTTGTGAGTCTGGATTATCTCCGTAAAATCAGACCAGGAGGTATTCTTATCTCCAAAGTCGGTTACGACCCGGTAGCCTTCCTCGGCAAGTGAGACCCGGTGCTTACAGATTTCCTCGTTGGGGATTTTCTTGTACTGTCTTTTAACCGCCTGGATGATTCTTTTGCGGGTACGAGAATTGTTGTTCTGATAAAGGAAATAGGCCAGCAATCCAAAACCGGCGACAAAAAGTAATATGCCGATAGATGTATTATGCATCACTAACAGGGAAATCAGCCCGCAGACGACCAGCACGGCGGTTAGCGAAAAATAAGTGATTCGTATAACGGCCAGTCTTTTCTTTAACTCCGGATGGTTTTTCAGGTTAAAGAGATTATATTCGACGATATCGGCTAAATTAATATCAAAAACGACTTCCATAATATCCCCTGAAAAATTAAAATAGTAATCTTTTTTAGTATTTAATGTTTTAATCTATTTTAAGGCATTCATTTCCCGGATACCAATTATATTTGCCTTGAGAAGTATATTGGTTTACTATGGCTTAAAGGCTAAAACAAGGAGGGTGTGATGGCAGCAGATAACGTTATCGGTGCGGATTGGAAAATATTACAAATCGGTCTGGTAGTCAGGGATATGGCACAGGCAACGGGGAGCCTATCTGCCTTTGGTTTCGGTCCCTTTATTCCCAAACTGCTTCCCCCGAGCACCAAGCCGGGAGATAAAGCCAAACCTGAGAAAGGAAAAGTCGATGTGCAGCGTACCGCACTCGGCAATGTCGAACTCGAACTTTGTTGCCCGGTTTCCGGAGAGTCACCCCATATGGAATTTCTGAATGCCAGAGGCGAGGGCATTCAGCACATTTTGTTTTCGGTGCCGGACCTTAATGCAGAGCTCGATAGATTTATTAAACTCGGGGCAAAAATACTGCTTCACGTTACGTTTAACGAAGGCGGGCTCGCTTATATCGACCTCAATACCTGTGGTTTTATCCTTGAATTAATTCAACTGCCTAAAAACGACCCGGAAACATTGAAAATAGTATTGAGCCGTGATTAGGAGGGGTAAAAATAAAAAAAGACGGAAATATTTGCGTTTGCTTTTTACACTCCGCGGCAATTTATGCTATAATTTCCTCCGTAATATGAAGGAGATATAATAATTTGGACAAAGCAACAAAAACTGAAATCATTACCGGTAGTGCTGTTCACAAGAGCGACACCGGGTCTGCCGAAGTACAGGTAGCATTGCTGACGGAGCGCATTAACCGCTTAACCGGGCATTTAGCTGCCAACCGGCATGATTTTGCCACCCAGCGGGGTTTACTCGGACTGGTGGGCAAGAGACGCCGCTTGCTCTCTTACCTGACCAAAGAAGACGTCGGTCGATATCGCAAACTGATTAAACAACTCGGCCTGCGTAAATAAAATAAACCGAGTAAAAGAGGTGACTCTTGAATAACCCCACATCTATTCAAAAAGAGATTGGTGGCCGTAAGCTCATTATTGAAACCGGCAAGATCGCCGGTTTATCTCATAGCTCGGTTACGGTTCGTTACGGGGATACCGTAGTATTGGTTACAGCCAATATCGCGGCCGAGCCACGTCCCGGAGTTGATTTTCTGCCCTTAACTATTGATTATGAAGAGCGGCTTTACGCGGCCGGGAAAATCCCCGGCGGCTTCATCCGCCGTGAAGGACGTCCCAGCCAGGAAGCGACGCTGGCCAGCCGCATGACCGACCGTCCGTTGCGTCCCTTATTACCCAAGAGCTGGCGGCGCGATATCCAGATAGTCAATACCGTTTTATCCGTCGATCAGGAAAACGACGCGGATTTGCTCGCGGTTATCGGCGGTTCCACGGTTTTAACTTTATCGGAAATTCCGTTTTACGGACCGGTAGGGGCCATCCGTATCGGTTACCTCGATGAAAAACTGGTGATTAATCCCACCTTGCCGCAACTGGCGAAAAGCTCTCTCGACATCGTCATAGTCAGCACAAAGGATGCCATCGTTATGCTGGAGACCGGTGCCAATGAGGTCTCCGAGGAACTGGTTCTTCAGGCGATCGAGTTAGGCCACCAGGTCAACCAGGAAATCATCAGCCTGCAGGAAGAATTGCAGCGTGTCTGCGGTAAACCGAAGGTAGAAGCACCCCCGGCCCCGGAAGCCAAGCCCGAAGTATTAGCTGCCATGATGCCGATTATGGGCGGCCGCTTGAATCCGATTTTAATGGAACCGGATAAAACGACGCGCGAAACGGCGATGGGCAAACTGCAAAAAGAATTACTGGGCAGCCTGATTTCAGAAACGATTACGAAAGAAGACATTTTAACTGCTTTAGATTTGCAGATTAAGAAAGAACTGCGGGCGAGCATCCTGGACAAACAGCAGCGTCCGGGCGGACGGGGATTGGACCAAATACGTCCGATTACCTGCGAAGTAGGTATTTTACCCCGTACGCATGGTTCAGGTTTATTTACCCGCGGTCTGACCCAGGTTTTATCCATAACCACGCTGGGTTCCAAACGGGAAGAGCAGCAGCTGGACGGTCTCGGGATTGAAGAGACCAAGCGGTTCATGCACCATTACAATTTCCCGCCCTTTTCCACGGGTGAAGTCGGTAGAGTCGGCTCGCCGGGACGGCGTGAAATCGGTCACGGTGCTTTAGCCGAGCGGGCGTTATTGCCGGTCATCCCCGGGGATGAGGAATTTCCTTACACTATCCGCATCGTATCGGAAGTGATGAGCTCCAACGGCAGCACCTCTCAGGCAAGTGTCTGCGCCAGCAGTATGTCGCTGATGGACGCGGGCGTACCGATAAAAACACCGGTAGCCGGTGTGGCAATGGGCTTGATTACCGATAATACCGGACGCTTCGCCGTTTTAACCGATATCGAAGGCATCGAAGACAACTACGGCGATATGGACTGTAAAGTGGCCGGTACGATCAACGGCATCACCGCGATGCAGATGGATATAAAAATCAAGGGCATCACGATGGAGATGATTAAACAGGCGCTTACCCGGGCAAAAGCAGCCCGTTTATCGATTATGGGTCTGATGAGCCAGGCGATTAACACGCCGCGAACCAATATCAGTCCTTATGCCCCGCGGATGTACAAGATAAAGATTAATACCGAAAAAATCGGTGCGGTTATCGGGACCGGCGGTAAGACTATCCGGGCGATAGCGACAGACACCGATTCAACCATCGACATCGAAGATGACGGCACGGTTACCATCGGCTCACCGAATGAGGAAAATGCCCAGAAAGCGATAAGGATTATCGAGGGTCTGACCAAGGAAGCCGAGATCGGACAGTTATATACCGGCAAGGTAACCCGCATTCTGAATTTCGGGGCGATGGTGGAAATTTTGCCCGGGAAAGAAGGCCTCGTTCATATCAGTGAACTGGCGGACTTCCGGGTCGCCAAAGTGGAAGATGTCGTTAAAATCGGTGACGAAGTTACGGTTAAAGTGGTCGGCGTCGATAACATGGGCAGGGTGAACCTGTCACGTAAGGCGGTTTTTGCCGGTGATTCGGGTACGCCATCCAATCCTCCGCCGCAACAGCCGCGCCGGGAACCATTCAATCGCGACCGGAGACCACCGCCGAGAAGATAAAAGTAAAATGAGCTTGATAAAAGTCATTGTTCACGGAGCTCTCGGAAAAGTAGGCCGGGAAGTTATCAAAGCGGTCAGTCTCGATCCGGAGACGAGGCTGGTCGGTGCGGTTGACATAAAAGCAACCGCAAAAACCCTGGCGATTTTCGATACGACAGAAACCGTGCCGATGTCCGCCAACCTGGAAGAAATCATCGATAATACCAAGCCGGATGTCATGGTTGATTTTACGGTGGCGAAAGCGTCAATGCCGGCGTTAAGGACAGCCTTGAAAAAGAAAGTCAGTCCGGTTATCGGTACGACCGGATTCACACCGGAAGATTTAGCCGAAATCGATAAGCTGGCGAAAGAAAACGGCGTCGGGGCAATTATCGCTTCGAACTTCGCTCTGGGTGCGGTAGTGATGATGCACCTGGCCAAGATAGCCGCGAAATATTTTGATTACGCCGAAATTATCGAGTTACACCATAACCAAAAGCTGGACGCTCCTTCGGGAACATCGTTAACTACGGCGAAGGGGATGGTCCAATCGCACGGCAAGCCGTTCCAGATTCCACCCGGGCCGGTCAGAGGCCAGATGGTTGAGGGTATTACACTGCACAGCATCCGTTTGCCCGGAATGATGGCCCACCAGGAAGTCCTCTTCGGTACCGCCGGACAGACTTTGAGTATTCGCCACGATACGATTAACCGCGAATGCTACACCCCCGGCGTCATGCTGGCGGTTAAAGAGGTCGGCAAGCTGAAAGGCCTGACGCAGGGTCTGGATAAGATTTTGGGGCTATAATTTTCATAATTAGTTAGTATTATCGCCCTCTTGATGAAAGTCGAGAGGGCGATTTGTTTTGTAGGGGTAGGGCTTGTCCCTGCCCGAAACTATGTGGGCGACCGCAAGGGTTGCCCCTACAATTATTTATTCAAGAAGTTTGAAAGTTCCAAGTACATACTCATAAGCCTTATCCGTCTCATTTATGATATTGGCTCCGGAGATAAGTGCAATATTAAATGACATTCCTTGATAATCAAAATAAACTTCCCTAACAATTATGTGTATCGGAACGTCATAGGCTACTATACCAAAACCTTGTGGAAAAGTCGTTAAGGATAATTTTATTTCCCAGCCTTGAATACCACCAACCATTACCTGCCTTTTATAAATAACATTAAAGTCTTCGACGTTACCTGCTCCCCATTGTGAAGCAGTCTTATCAACCGCAGCTTCGGCTGATGGGAAATAACTATTCAGATAAACAACACTTATATTAATACTATTAA
Source organism: uncultured Dehalococcoidales bacterium (assembly GCA_964547925.1). Lineage (GTDB taxonomy): Bacteria > Chloroflexota > Dehalococcoidia > Dehalococcoidales > JAFGLR01 > JAFGLR01. Next base: position 22,297 of record CAZJQF010000010.1, on the reverse strand, counting down.
ATTTTGAATAGGTTTTAGTACTGTTTGTCGTTGGTTTCACCGTACGAAACATCAAACTTGTACTTGGATATTCCGGCATCGGCTGATAACTCATAACTTCATATTCATCGGGATATTCCAAGGAGAAACGAGGGATACCGGTGGCTATAAAACTCGAGTATTTTTCGCCGTTGGTATTGTTTGTCGGTGTATAAGTTAGGATTGTATTCTCTGTGGTTGTAGTTTCTGAAGTTGTTACAGTAGTTGCTTTGCAGCCGCTGACGGCAAGTGAGAAAAGGCCTAAAACTATTATCAGACAATAAATCGAAAGCTTTTTCTTTTTCATCTATTTTGCCTTATGATACACCAAATAGTAAAAGGTGTAAATAATCATTATTGTCCGTGGTAAAAATCCCCTGAAAAACGTTTGTAAAATCGATTGATTATTTGTTATTATTAAACTTAATTTCACGCAGTTTGAATGGATACGGAGAGAAGGAGAAATGAGTAAAACAATCGGCAGGCTTATTAC
>CAZJQF010000010.1:0-21686 GCA_964547925.1 uncultured Dehalococcoidales bacterium | reverse complement strand
ATCGGGGTGAAGGAAGCAAGCGGCAACTACAACCAGATTTCCAAGATAATCGCCGGTGCCCGTAAAGATTTCAAGGTCTGGAGCGGCAACGATAACGATACTTTCCCGATGCTGACACTGGGGGCTTACGGCATTATCAGTGTCGTATCTCATCTGGTTGGCAAGCAGTTGAAGCAGATGATCGACAGCTTTTTAGCGGGCAATATCGAAGGAGCCGCCGCTTTACACCGCGGCCTGATGCCGATGTTCGAGGTTATGTTTATCGTCTCCAATCCCAGCCCGGTGAAATATGCGTTGAATCAAATCGGTTTCGAGGTAGGCAAACCGAGATTACCGCTGGTCGAACCGGATGCCAAATCGGCGGCCAAGATTATGGAAGTCTTGAAGAACTATCAGATTGACTTGCCGTTAAAATAGTTTACAGTTTACAGTTAAAAAAGAAGGGCTGGTTGAAAACCAGCCCTTCTTTTATTGGTGAACGATAAATAACTAGTAGAGCTTGCCGACTTCAATGGTCTGGTCGGCGTGCTTGCCGACAGAAACGAGTTTAATCGGGCAGCCGATAAGCTCTTCGATGCGGCTGAGATAACGGCGGGCCGGCAGCGGTAAATCGGCGTATTTCCGGATATCGGAGACCGGGCATTGCCAACCGTCGAATTCTTCATAAACCGGTTCGCATCGGGAAAAAGCGGCGACGGCTCCGGGAACGTAATCGATGACTTTCCCATCCAGTTTATAGGCGGTGCAGATTTTAATCTTGGGCAGGGTATCCAGGATATCCAACCGGGTGATAGCCGCACCGGTGAAACCGTTAAGTTTGGTGGCAAATTTCGAGACTACGGCGTCTAACCAGCCACAGCGGCGGGGACGTCCGGTCGTGGTGCCGTATTCGTGCCCCAGCTCTCTGATTTTGTCACCGGTAGCATCTTTCAATTCGGTGGGGAACGGCCCGGCACCGACGCGGGAACAATAGGCTTTAAAAACGCCGATGACGGCGGTCAACTGCGAGGGATTCATCCCGGAACCCAGGCAGGCATTCGCGGACAGCGGAGAGGAAGAGGTAACGTAAGGATACGTTCCGAAATCGGGGTCGAGCATGCTGCCCTGAGCACCCTCCATTAAAATAACGCGGTTCTTTTTCAGAGCATCTTCGAGGAGGGGCATAATATCGCCGATATATTTGCCAAGGCGGTCGGCATAAACGGCATATTCCTGATAGATAGCTTCGAGGTCGAACGGTTTTTTACCGAAGACGCCGGTCATAATAGCATTTTTATATTTCAGAATACCGGCTAATTGTTTCTTAAAGGCGGCTTTATCCAGAATATCGCCGGCACGGATACCGAGACGCCCTACTTTATCGCAGTACACCGGGCCGATGCCTTTCAGGGTGGTGCCGATAGCGGCGTCGCCCTTGGCGTCTTCTTCCAGACCGTCAAAGATAACATGATAGGGCATAATTAAATGGGCCCGGTCGCTGATATGTAAGTGAGAGGTATCGATGCCTCTGGCATTGAGTTCATCGATTTCTTTGATTAATACGGCAGGATTAATGACGACCCCGTTGCTGAGAATACATGTCGCCCCGGCGGAAAAAATACCGGAAGGAATGAGATGCAACTTGAACTCGCCCAGTTTATTAACGACCGTATGACCGGCGTTATCACCGCCGGAATAACGGACGATGACGTCTGCCTTCTGGGCAAGACGGTCAACGATTTTCCCTTTTCCTTCATCACCCCATTGAGCGCCGACAACCGCAATCGCAGGCATACCGCCTCCTTGAAAGTTAATTGGGAGAATAATTAATGTCTGGTTTTTTTCCAGACCAAGAACAGCCGTTGGCCGGCCGTCAGAAAGCTTAACACAAAAATAATAATCAATGCAATCGGCAAGGCTATGGCGAAGTAACTAAACAGTAAGCCGAGAGCCAGCACGATGACACGTTCCGTACGGGTGAACCAGCCCTCTTTCAATTCCAGTCCGATGCCCTCGCCGCGGGCCCGGATATAACTGACTAAAAAGGAAACCAGAATAGCCCCGCCGCTTAAGATAGCCCAACCGTTATGGCCGCCGTTGATATAAAAAGCCAGAATTCCCAACAGCAAGACGCCTTCAGAGACGCGGTCAAGGGTCGAATCCAGAACCGCACCGAAAGAAGTCGACCGGTTGGCGAGGCGGGCGAGTGCCCCGTCCAGCATATCGAACAATCCGGCAATCAGAACGACCACGCCGCCGGCGAAGGGATGCCCGAAATAAATGACCACCGCTGCCGCAACGGTCAGAACAAAACCGGTCCAGGTAAGAGTGTTCGGCGTTATCTTCGTCCGGGCCAGTGCCCTGGCAATCGGAAGAGTGATGCGGTAAGCTAAATCTTTACGAAAATCTTGCACAGTCACCATCTATTTTATATTCCTAACTGAGCCGACCGGATCCGGCATGGTTTTACCATTCGAACGGGCTTCAGCAAGCACGCGTCGGTAAGACCCCAAAATACGGTCAGCTACTTTTTCCCAGCTGTATTCCCGGGCTTTTTCCAGTCCGTTGGCACTCATTTGCCGGCATAACTCGGGGTTATTAAACAACACTCTGAGGGCGTTGGCCAGGCGGCGGTCGTCTTTCGGCGGTACCAGAATACCTTCGACGCCGTTGGTGATGACGCAGCGGAAGCCCTCGATATTAGTGGCGACAATCGGTTTCCCCATCGCCATAGCTTCCAGTAAGACGATGCCGAAGCTTTCGCGTCCGGTGGCCGGAGCACAAAAAATATCGGCGGTCTTGTAGTAACGCGGCAGTTCTTCCTGTGAAGCGTAACCGGTAAAGACGACATCTTTCACGTGGTAGCGGGCAACCCAGTTTTCAAATACGCGGCGTAGTCTTTTACCCGGGCCGACGATGATAAGTCTTACGTCCTTATTTTCCCGTTTAATCCGCCAGTAAGCCCGTAATAAATAGATAAGGCCTTTGCGGCTTTCCATACGGCCGACGAAGAGAATATTTTTCTTCCCGTCCATATATTCGGGGAAAGGTTTAACATCGGGGGTAAAACGGTCTAATTCGATTCCGTTAGGGATGATTTCAAAATCGCCGTGAATGGTCTTAGCGGCGAAGCGCTGGGCTGCCAGCGAAACGGCGATTTTAGCCTTTAACTTGGGCAAGCGGCGTTTTATCATGAAGGCACTGATAGGCCAGCCGAAGCGGTAGCCCAACAGACTGCCGCCGGTGCCGCCGCAGGCATGGAAAGTACCTACAATAGGCGTTTTCGTAAAGCGTAAGACCGCGCTGCAAAGCATCGGCATAAACGGTTCGTGGAGGTGGATAATATCGAACTTTTCCCGTTCCAGGACCTCTTTGATTTTTGGAGCTAAATGCAGAGAGATAGTCAAACGGGCAATCGAGCCGTTCGTGGGAATAGGACGCGGTTTTCCGATAGGGATAAAACGGTCGCCGAATTCCGGCACTTTTTTGGATGCGGGAGCGATTACCCTGACGTCATGCCCCATTCTGGTAAACTGGCGTTCCAGCGATGCAATATGATTGGGCACGCCGCCGGGGAAAGCGAAGTCATACGGAGAGACCAGGGCTATCTTCAATTGTGTTTGAATATCCTTATTCACTTATATTAGCTTGCCGCAGGCGGTTTCAGTGACCGCATATATTTTCCACACACAAAAACACCACCGTTTCAGACGGCTAATTCTAATCATAAAGGAATCATCGAGTAGTTGTTATGAAAGGTCAACCGATTTTCGACATTTTAGTGCCGCAGGATGGGCAGACGCCCTTCGTGGCCGGCAGTCCGTTTTTCAGAGTAACTTTTTGCGGGTTCCGGACCTCTTTCATTTTCCGGCACTTAAAGCAATAAGCTTTCATGGTCTGCCTCCCTACTATAATAACCCGTTTTTAAACCCAAGTAATAATATTATACGAATGTTGCCCGTAATGCAATCATTGAGGGTATAGATATTTTATTATTTATTGCCGCAAGGGACAACAAGGGCTATTTACGGTTTTTAGTAATTGGTGTATGATAGGGCGAATAAGTAATTTGTAACGTGTAATTTGTATTGTGTAATTTGTTTCGGATTTCGGTATTTGGATTTCGGATTTTATTCCTTAAATACTTTTACCGGTTTCCAGAGGTTCTCATCCTTGACATAACGCAGGACAGCCAAAATTTTTCCGTCGGTAGAGTAGGCACGGTAATTAATGCCTTCTTCCGGAGAAGGGATATCCGTAAGTGCGGGATAATTGCCGTTGAATATTTTAACCGTGTCATCTTCGTTAGCGACTACTTTAGGCCAATGAGACAGGACAATATCGAACGGCTGTAACAGACGGCCTAAATTGCCGTTTTGGCAGGCTTCCCCGACCTGTTCGGAAGTTACGGCATCTTCGATATTAAAGACGCCGCAGCGAGTCCTGATGAGGCTCTTCAGGCTGGCGCCGCAGCCGAGCGTTTCCCCTAAATCATAAGCCAGCGACCGGATATAAGTACCTTTGCCGCAGGTAACATCGATTTTAATTACCGGAGGCTGCCAGTCGAGGATTATTATTTCGTGGATTTCGGCTGTACGGACGGCTTTCTCTACGGTAACGCCCGAACGTGCCCATTGATACAGGGGTTTGCCCAGATGTTTGACGGCGGAGTAGGGCGGAGGTGTCTGGCTAATGGTGCCGCGGAAAGTTTCCAAAGCGTTTTCGATTTGTTTAAGTGTAATATTCGAGGCATCGCCGCGTCTTAAAATTTGGCCTTCAGCGTCATAAGTATCGGTGACGACACCCAGTTCGATTTCCGCCCGGTAGGTCTTGGTGGCTTCCATAAGGTATTCCACGATACGCGTGGCCTGTCCCAAGCAGATGGGGAGAACTCCGGAAGCCATAGGGTCGAGGGTGCCGGCATGCCCAACGCGCTTTACGCCGCAGGCCCGTTTGATTCTCGCAACGATATCGTATGAGGTGCAGCCGGAAGGTTTCAGGACGTTAATTATCCCGTTCACGGTCTTTTTCAACGCGGTCGATCAGTTCTTCGATATGGGCTCCCCGCTCGATGGAATCATCCCAGTGGAAGCTTAATTCGGGGACACGCCTCAGAGTCAGGTTCTTGGCGAGTTCCTTGCGAAAAAAACCGGCCGCGGAGATAAGGGCGGCCATCGTCGCCTTTTTATCCGCTTCGGTACCCAGGTGGCTGATATAAATTTTAGCGGTGCGTAAATCGGGTGAGGTTTCCACGTCGGTTACGGCAATAAAATTCCCCAGGCGGGGGTCTTTAACACGGCGCTGCAGTTGTTCGCTGATTTCCTGACGAATCAGATGGTTAAGCCGTTCGATACGGTGGGTCATATTTAGCCCCCCGATTTTTCTTTATGGAAGAACTCGAGAACGTCACCGGGCTGGAAGTCTCCGTAGCCTTCCACACCAACGCCGCCTTCCATATTGGTGGCCACTTCTTTGACGTCATCTTTGAAGCGGCGCAAGCTGCTGATGGTGCCGGTGTGGATTACTTTAGTGCCGCGTAATACTCTGACCGAAACGTTCCTGGTAATATGGCCGCTTCTTACAATAACACCGGCGACTTTTTCTTTCTTACCGCTGCCGAAGGCCGCTTTGACCTCTGCCTGTCCATCGATTACTTCAACGTACTTGGGCTCGAGCATACCCTTCAAAGCTTTGGATACGTCATCGATAATTTCGTAAATGATGCTATAGACCCGGATATCCACGCCTTCTCTGTCGGCCATACGGCGGGCACCCTGCTCCACACTGGTGGCAAAGCCGAATATCAAGCCCTGCGAAGCGGCAGCCAGCATAACATCGCTTTCGGTAATGTTGCCGACGGCGGAATGGATTATCCTGACTTTAGTTTCATCAGTACTCAGTTTTAATAACGAGTCGCGGATAGGCTCGAGACTGCCCTGGACATCAGTCTTCAGAATCAGATTTAGCTCTTTTACTTTTCCGGAGCTTATCTGGTCGTAAATGTTATCGAGACTCAAGGCTTTCGCCGTTTTTTCCGCCATCTCCGCCTTGAGTTTTTCTACCTGTATCCGTGCCTGGTGTTCCGAATGGACGACGTTCATAACATCGCCGACCTGAGGCACTTCATTCAGGCCGAGGATTTCCGCCGGGGTCGAAGGTTCCGCTTTGCGGATTTGCTTTCCCTGGTCGTTATACATCGCTTTAATTTTTCCCCAGGTAGTACCGATAACGACGATATCGCCCAGCCTGAGGGTACCGTTATGGATTAAGACGGTGCCGAGCGGGCCTTTGGTCTTATCCATATTAGCTTCGATAACGACGCCGACGGCGGACTTCGTCGGGTCGGCACGCAATTCGCCTATTTCGGCCACGAGTAAAATGCTTTCCAGCAGTTCGGGAATACCCCTCTTTTCTTTGGCGGAAACGTGAGCCATAATAACATCGCCGCCCCATTCTTCCGGAACCAGTCCGGCGTCAACGAGCTGCTGTTTGACTTTATCGGGGTTAGCGTTAGGTCTATCAATCTTATTAAGAGCGACGATGATGGGGACTCCGGCGGCTTTAGCGTGATCGATAGCTTCCAGAGTCTGCGGCATAACGCCATCATCAGCCGCCACGACCAAAATGGTAATATCGGTTACCTGGGCACCGCGGGCACGCATTGCGGTAAACGCTTCGTGTCCCGGGGTATCGAGGAAGGTGATTTTTTGACCGTTGATTTCGACCTGATAAGCCCCGATATGCTGGGTGATACCGCCGGCCTCGGAAGCGACGACATTACTCTGCCTGATGGCATCGAGTAATTTGGTCTTACCGTGGTCGACATGTCCCATGATGGTAACGACGGGCGGACGTAATTTAAGACCGCTGGTCGGTTCTATCTGATGTTTCTTAATCTCTACCATCTCGGAAGCGAGCTTTTGAGCTTCCTTGGCCTGCAGGTAGGTTTCGATGCTGAAGTCCTTGGCAATGGCGGAGGCCATCTCATAGTCTAAAACCTGGTTGATATTGGCCATAATACCCCGGCGCATCAACTGCTTGATGATATTAACCGAGGTAACATTCAATGTCTCGGAAAGCTGCCGGACGGAAATGGAATGAGGCAGCTCAATCGTAGGCGCTTTAGGCTGAGCCGCGGCCTGTTTTTCGACCGGAGCGGGGGCTTTAGCCACCGGTTCGGGGGCCTTTGGGGCCGGTTCGGGCGGCGGTGCTGCTTGAGGCTTTGGTTTATTTATTTTCGGCACCACAAAGCTCCTTTAATTCATCTATCAGTTTATTCCGGGCGGCCTTTTCCAGACCGACTTTTAAGGATCGTTCCACACGGTTGCCCTTTAAACCGGAATCGCAGCAAGCCGCGGCCCGGCACAGGTAAGCACCACGGCCGGCTTTTTTACCGGTTAAATCAATCTCTATAATGTTATCTGCCACCCGGACCAGGCGTACTAAATTCCGCTTGGGCTGTATTTTACCGCAAGCGATACAGGTCCGTTCCGGTATATGTTTCACCGGGGGCATTAGAACTCCTCTTCATGACCTAAATAATCACGGTCGGAAGGCCGCTTGGCCTTACCGGCGTCATCTCTTTCTTTACCGGTTACGGAGCGCTTCTTTTTCTTGTCTTTGGTTTTCCCGGTGCCGCCGGCCTGTCTGCCGCCGCCCGGCATAATGTCTTCCGCGAAGCGAAGTTCGGTTGCGACGCGGGTGACATTGAGACGCGGTACGACGAGCGTAGTCTCAATAGTAGTTACAGGTTCGGGAATACGGGTTTCCTCAGGTTCGGCAATCGGAGCCTCAGCGATTGGTTCGGGAAGAGGCGGTTCGCTTTCTTGAACGACAACCGGAGTCTCAGCGACCGTTTCGGGTTCTTTAACTTTTCTCGGTTTAGGTGCCACTGTAGCTTCAGTGGCGGCCGGTTTTGGAACGGCCGGAGCAACTTCCGCCGGTTTTCCGATTTCAGCCACGGTGGCACTCTTGATGTCGATATGCCAGCCTGTCAGCTTGGCAGCTAAACGGGCGTTTTGGCCTTCTTTGCCGATGGCAAGGGAAAGCTGTTTATCAGGGACGACGACGCTAGCCAGATTATCCTTTTCATTTAAAGTGACGTTGACGACTTTGGCCGGACTTAACGCATTAGCGATAAAATTAGCCGGGTCGGCGTCCCATTGGACGACATCCAGCTTTTCGCCGTTTAGTTCGTTAACTATATTTTGAATACGGATACCGCGTAATCCGACACAGCAACCGACGGGGTCGATACCTTGCTGTTTGGCGGCGACGGCTACTTTGCTGCGGTAACCGGCTTCACGGGAAATCGATTTAATTTCCACGATACCCTGCTGGACTTCGGGTACTTCCAGTTCGAAGAGACGCTTGGTCAGGTTCGGGTGCGAACGGGAAACGACGACTTTGGGGCCTTTGGTAGTTTTAGCGATTTCTAAAAGGTATACTTTAAGTCTCTGGCCGATGCGGTAACGTTCGCTTCTTACCTGTTCGGAGATAGGCAGGACGGCTTCCGTGCGGCCGATATCGAGTGCAATTTGTTTCGGTTCCATATGCTGGACGATGCCGACGATAATGTCGCCTTCTTTGTTGGCGTATTCTTCGAAGATGGCACTGTGTTCCGCTTCGTGCAACCGTTGCAGGATGACCTGTTTCGCAGTCTGGGCGGCGATTCTGCCGGCGTTTTGGGGAGTTGCCTCTATCATTATAAGGTCGCCCGGTTTGATATCCGATTTCAGCTTTTTGGCTTCGTTGAATGATATCTCCTGGCGGGCGTCTGCAGGCGCTTCCGCTACGGTCTTCTCGACCCAGACTTCGACTTTGCCGTTGTTAGGGTTTATCTTAACTTGTATATTTTGATTCGGAAGAAAACTATTATCTTTACGATAGGCGGATACCAAAGCAGTCTCGACTGCTCTTAAAACAACCTCTTTAGGCAGGTTCTTTTCGGCCGAGAGTTGGGTGATGGCCAGCATAAAATCACTCTTCATCCCGGGTCAACCTCCAGTTCGCCTTAATGCCGTTTTTTCCCAATTAAAAAAGTGGGTTTCTGCCCCACTTGACCTATATAGTATAGCACGAAAAACATAAATTTTGCAATACCGGGAGAGTCTATCTAGAATATCTATAAAATATGTATAATTAGCGGGAGTATTTATGGTAAAAGAACAGTATAAAGTTACGGGGAAGATAATTGCGGTAAAAGGGAACTGCGATTTCGGGCATAAGGTAGGGCAAGAGTTCGAGCTCAGCGGCTACAGTCCGAACGGTCTCTGCGGCTATTTTTATAATATGCTGTTTCCGTATATCATCATGCTGGAATTCGGCGGTAAGTTTCCGGAGGCCTGGGGCGGTGAAGTAATGAGGTTCGACTGCATTGATGTCGATAACGCCGTCAGGATAGAGTTAAGAAGAGAGTAGTCTTAAAATTTGCCCCGCCTCTCGATTAAACGGTAAAATTAAAGCGTGAAAGCTTTGATTCAGCGCGTCAGCCGGGCTTCGGTCAGCATCGATAATTTAAAAGTCGGGGAAATCGGACTGGGACTGGTAGTGCTGGTCGGGGTAGCTAACGGCGATGCCGAAAAAGACATCGAGTATCTAGTCGCTAAAACCGTGAATTTGCGAATTTTCGAGGATAGCGAGAGCAAATTCAATCTTTCCGCCCTGGATGTTCAAGGCGAATTGCTTATCATAAGTCAGTTTACTTTGCTGGCGGATACCCGGAAAGGCCGCCGCCCGAGCTTTACCGATGCCGCATCGCCGGAGCAGGCAGAAGAGCTGTTTGAAAAGTTCGTGACGGCTACCCGTAATACCGGTCTGAAGGTAGCTACCGGACGTTTTCAGGCTCATATGCTGGTGGATATTCAGAATGACGGTCCGGTAACGATAATGCTGGACAGCCGGGATAAGCTGCCGAATATTTAGCAGCTATTTCAATTCAGGAGATTACTTTGGTTAAAGAAATATTGCCGAATCTATATCGCGTGCGCATTCCGCTGCCCGACAGCCCACTTTTATACGTGAATTCCTATATCATAAAGGCCTCGCCAAGGTCTTTGATTATCGATACGGGTATGAACCGGGACGAATGCTATGAGGAGATGAATAAGGCTCTTAACGAGCTTGGTATCGATTTAAGCCAAACGGATTTTTTCATTACGCACACTCATGCGGACCACATCGGGCTGGTGGGACGCCTGGCAACGGAAAATTCTAAAGTATTTTTTAACCATATCGAAGCACAGGACTTAAAGATACCTGATCTCTGGTGGCAGCGCTTGAGCCAATTTGCGGTAAATTACGGTTTTCCGCAGGCGGAACTGGATAATCTCTTCCACTACCATCCGGCTTCCAGATATCATTTGAAACATATACCGAATATCACCGAAGTAAGAGAAGGAGACATCGTCGAGGTTGGGGATTACTCTTTCCGGTGTATCGAGACGCCGGGGCATTCCTCCGGCCATACCTGCCTCTACGACGCGAAGAAAAGACTATTATTTTCCGGCGACCATATTTTGGGTGATATTACGTCGAACGTCACCTCTCGTTATGCCGACAGCAGTAATGCTCTCGGGGACTATTTGAACAGCCTCGATAAAATTTATCCTTTGGATATCGAATTGACCCTGCCGGGGCACCGCAATATCTTAACCGACGTCAGAAAAAGAATCGACGAACTGAAACAGCATCATAGTGAGAGAACTGCCGAACAATTAGAAATACTGGCAAAGGGCGAACAGGATGCCTATACGGTAGTTACTCAGATGACCTGGGATATGCACTACGAACATTGGGATGATATCCAATCGACGCAGAAATACTTCGCTTTCGCGGAAGGTTTGGCCCATCTGCAGTATCTTGCCTTAACCGGGAAAGTACGGGAGAAAACACTTCCGGACGGCAGGGTAATGTACTCGTTGGCTTAATACCTGATTCAAGCCTGATTTGAAATGGAAAGTTGTTGCAAATATTTCTTATTGCAACTTATTGCAATAAGACTTTTGGATTGATATAATTAGGACTATGGAAAAAGCGGAACACGCCGGTCATTCCAGAGATGTGGCAGCCCAATTAGCTGAAGAGGGCTACCGGATGACGCCCCAGCGGATGATGATACTGGACGCCATCGAGGACAGCAACCAGCATATCAGCGCGGAGGAAATCCACGCTCAAGTGGTAGCGAAATATCCGAATGTTAATATTTCTACCGTTTACCGGACGCTGGAACTACTAAAGAAGCTGAAACTGGTAACGGAGACCGATTTAGGCGGGGGACGTTTTAAATACCATCCGGCAGACAAGGGTCATCACCATCACCTCGTTTGCGAAGAGTGCGGCAGGACAATCGATTTAGACGAATCGGAACTGTTCCCCTTGAAAGAGTCATTGTTACGCGAGCATAAGTTTATCGCAGATTTACATCATCTGGCCATTATGGGCCGGTGTGTTAAGTGTAAAAAGTAAAAAATTTAATCATATACTGCAATAAGTTGCAGTTGCATTAAATAGCAATAAAGGATTTTAAAATGCATATACCCGATGGATTTCTGAACGTGGCAACGGTAGCCGCGACGACCGTGATTTCCGCCGGCGGTATCACTAATGCCGTCAGAGTCACCGGCAAACAGTTGAAAGAAAAGCAGGTGCCGTTAATGGGCGTCACCGCCGCTTTTATATTTGCAGCCCAAATGCTGAACTTCCCGATTGCCGGCGGTACCTCCGGACATTTTATGGGGGCAGCTTTAGCCGCGATACTTTTAGGCCCCTGGGCAGGTTTGCTGATAATGACATGTGTTTTAATTGCCCAATGCCTGATATTCCAGGATGGCGGCCTGCTGGCTCTGGGAGCCAATATTTTTAATATGGGAGTAATCGGCTGTTTTACCAGCTATTATATTTACCGCTTAATTACAAAGTTCGGAGATAATAAGAGAATTAAATTAATCGGCGGTTTTACCGGAGCCTGGCTGGCGATAGTATTAGCCGCAGCAGCCTGTGCTTTTGAATTATATTTTTCCGGGGCTTCGCCGCTTAAGGTAGTATTGCCGGCTATGGCCGGAGTTCATGCTTTAATCGGTATCGTCGAGGGGGCGATAACCGTAGCCGTTCTCGGTTTGATACTGGCCACCAGGGCCGACCTGCTGGAGATGAATAAAGTGAAAGCGGAGCGTGAAACGAAATGAAATCGAAATGGTGGCTAGTGGCCTTAGCGGTCTGTCTGGCGGTAGCCATCTTTTCACCGCTGGCATCTTCCTCACCGGACGGTCTGGAAAAAGTGGCGGAAGACAAAGGCTTTATCGATATGGCGGGAAACGCTCCTTATCGGGTAATTGCCGATTACGTATTCCCCGGTATTGAAAATGAAGCTCTGGCGACCATTATTGCCGGAATAATCGGAACATTAATCTTATTCGGTCTGGCTTACGGTATAGCTTATGCTCTCGTATATAGCCGGAGAAAAAAACAGCTTAAAGGTAAAGAGGCAGTCCGTTGAAGCATTCGTTCTTAGACCGGTACAGCGACCGGAATAGTTTTATCCACCGTCTGGACCCGCGGACTAAATTTATCGTGACGCTGGTCTTTATTCTGGCGGTTATTTTAACGCCCCCGATACGGTGGGAGGCATTCGTTTTCTATTTAATTATTATCAGCGTCTTAATCGGGTTATCACGGGTGCCGGTCTGGTATGTTTTAAAACGGTCGCTGTTAATATTGCCGTTTGCAGCGGTTGTCGCCATATCGCTGCCTTTTTTTAAAGAGGATGTTACCAGCGGCAGTTATAATCTGGGTTTGTTACGGGTTTCCGTGGCCGGACTGCAGGTTTTTTATTCGATATTAGCTAAAGCCTGGCTTTCCGCTCTCGGGTTGATATTGCTGACAGCGACTACCAGAGTTACCGAATTGCTCAAAGGCCTGCAGCAGATGCGGTTTCCCCGCGTGATGCTGATGATATTATCTTTTATGTACCGGTATATTTTTGTAATTACTGATGAAGTAATGCGGATGAAGCAGGCCAGAGACAGCCGCAATTACGGCGGACGGCATTTATGGCAACTTAAAACCCTGGGAAATATGATAGGGACATTATTTATCCGCAGTTATGAACACGGGGAGCGGGTTTATACGGCGATGGTCGCCCGCGGCTATGACGGGCAGAGTCGGGTATTGGAGCGGTTGAGTTTTAAAACGGCGGATATTTTATTCGTCACCGGAATGATTGTAATTCTGGCTGCGGCGATAGTCGCGGTTTACGTGGTTTTTTAGGAGCGCGTGGTGGAAGAAGTAATCAATATTACGAATTTATCATATGTTTATCCGGACGGACAAAAGGCTTTAAGTGAAGTAAGCCTGAAGATATACCGCGGGGAGACGGTGGGTATGCTGGGACCGAACGGCGCCGGTAAATCGACGCTGCTTCTGCATTTTAACGGAATTATACGCGGCAACGGAACTGTTCAAATATTAGGCTGCCCGGTAAACGATAAGAACCTGAGTTTTATCAGGAGTAAAGTGGGGCTGGTCTTCCAGAATCCGGACGACCAGTTATTTTCACCGACGGTATTCGATGATGTCGCTTTCGGACCGCTGAATATGGGATATACGAAGGACGAAGTTATCCGAACCGTGCAGCGGGCACTGGAATGGGTGGGGATGACCGGCTATGAAAAAAGGTCGCCGCACCACCTCAGCTGGGGCGAAAGGAAGCGTATTTCCATTGCGACGGTGCTGGCAATGTCACCGGAAATTCTGGTGCTGGACGAGCCGTCCAGTAATCTTGACCCCCGGGGAAAATGGGCGCTAACCGATTTGCTAAAGAAATTGCCGCAGACAAAAATAATCGCTTCTCACGATTTAGAACTGGTAAAAGCACTCTGTCATCGGATTGTTATTCTGGATAGGGGAAAGATGGCTGCCGACGGCAGTAAAGCTGATATCCTGAATGATATCAGCTTACTGGCCGCTCATGGTCTTGCCCGACAGGATGAATTTGTAGTTTAGGATTCCGGTTTTTTGCCGGCGACGGCATTCTTAACCACGCGCATCGTAGCTCCGGATTCCACCTTGATAATGAAGCTGTTTTCGTCAACGCTTTCGATTCTGCCGTAAATACCGCCGGTAGTGATAACCTCATCGCCTTTTTGCAGGGCTTCCATTGCCTTTTGCTGCTCTTTCTGGCGTTTGCGCTGCGGGCGAATCATTAACAGGTACATCAAACCGAAGATGACGACCAGGAAAATAATCATGCCCCACTGGTCCCAGAATGACGGCGGAGTAACGGTACCATCGGCATTTGTCGTGCTGGTAGCCATACATCCGGTTGCCAGTAATGCACCGACCAGTAATAAACCTGTTACACCGAGGATGAGAAGTTTATTCTTTACCACTTTGCCTCCTAATAATAAAAACACCTGTGCAAATATAATATTATATAACAAAATTACTAAGGAATTGTAAATTTCCCTCGCAATGACCATGCCCCGGCGGACTCAATCGTTACGTTGACCAATTGCCCGGTTAAATCAACCTTACTATTAAAGAATACCAGTTTATCCGTCCGAGTTCTACCCCGCCATCTGGTGCCCTTCTTGCCGTCGACAAGTATTTCCACAGTTTTCCCTATTAGAGCCTCGTTTATTTCCAGGTTTATCTTTTCCTGTAAGTCTTCGATAAGCTTAAGACGGCGGTCTTTTTCTTCCGGCGGAACGTCATCTTTAAAATCACGGGTAGCGGCGGTGCCTTCGCGGGTAGAATAGGCTGCCGCGTGAACAGTATCGAATTTCATCTCTTTAATCAAATCAAAACTGTGATGGAACTGTTCCGCGGTTTCCGTCGGGAATCCCACGATAAGGTCGGTGCTTAGAGCCAACCCGGGGATTTTTTCTCTCATCAAATTGGCGAGACGGCGGTAATGCCCCACGGTGTAGCCGCGTTTCATCAGCTTAAGTATTTCGTCGTCGCCGGCCTGTATGGGCAGGCTGATTTGTTCGCAGACCTTAGGCAAACGGGCCATCGCATCAATTAATTTCTCGTTTACATCCTTCGGATGGCTGGTGAGAAAACGGATTCTCAAGATACCTTCGATGCCGTTCATCTCGGTGAGTAAATCCGCAAGGTCGGGTGTGCCGGGTAAATCATGGCCGTAAGAATCGACATTCTGGCCGAGTAAGATAATCTCTTTGACGCCGCGTTTAATGAGTTCTTTAGCCTCACAGACCAACTCTTCGACGGGGCGGCTGCGTTCGCGTCCGCGGCGGTAGGGCACGATACAGTAAGAACAAAAATTATTGCATCCCTGCATTATCGTGATATAGCTGGTAAGGTCGGGGTGGATGGGTAAAGGTGACGCTGTCGGCTTGTCCAGCCACGGCGGGAATTCCCCGGGTTTGAAAAAATAATCGACGTGCGGTAATTTCTGCTGCAAACCGGCGGTATCGGAACCGACCAGGCAGCCGGTTAAAGCCAGTTTGAGGTGCGGCCGTGTACGTTTCAGGGCTTTCAAGTTTTTCAGCTTATTGATAACTTTATCTTCGGCATGCTGGCGGACGACGCAGCTGTTTAAAACGATTACATCGGCGTCATCCGCGGTTTCCGTGGCCTGATAACCGAGACTTTCGAAAAGAGCTTCGAGACGTTCCGATTCGACTTTATTCATCTGGCAACCGATAGTCCAGAGATAGTATTTGGGGATATTCACCATTAATAAATATTCCTAAGGGGGTAAATCGACGGAGATTGGTGATATAAGAATTATGATTTATGAATTTTTCATTAATCTATAATCATATTTCATAAATCAGGTAAAAAGCTGGCGGAGGGAGTGGGATTTGAACCCACGACCCCGATTTCTCAGGGCAAGCGCTTAGCAGGCGCCCGCACTAGACCACTATGCGATCCCTCCGCAAGTCCTTCAGTATGATAACATAACCGAATGTTTTTACTCAATTAATTTAAATGGAATCCTGTGGTTATTCATTTAAGCGTGTGCTATGATGAAAATTATGGAAGTAAATATATCGATTGCCGACGAATTCAAGGGAAGAATAACGCAGCGGTGGCTGAGAAATGTTGCCGAGCAGGCGCTCAAAGCGGAGAAAACCGGTCAAAATGTCGAGATGGGTATTTTAATTACTAACCAGGAAAACATCCGCATCTTGAACCGGACTTACCGCAGTAAAAACGAGCCGACGGACGTCCTATCCTTTTACATGATTCCTGAGGCGAAACAGCCTGAAGAAACATTTATTACCCCGCCGGATAACGTAAAGCATATCGGCGAAGTGGTGATTTCTTATCCCCAGGCGCTCAAACAGGCCCGGGAAGCTAAACATACGGTTAAAAATGAAATTGCTGTTCTTTTAGTTCACGGTATTCTGCATTTGCTGGGTTACGACCACGAAGAACTAGAGGAAGAGCAGAAAATGAAACCCCGTGAAGCGGCGATATTAAACCGCATCGGAGAAGCGTAATGAAAGTGCTCGGTATCGCCGGCAGCCCTCGCCGCGGGGGAAATACGGATACGCTTCTCGCTGAAGTATTGCGTGGTGCGGCGGATAAAGGGGCTGAAACCAAAACTATCGTTCTCAGTAAGCTAAAATACGTTTCCTGCCAGCACTGCGATGCCTGTCTGGAAAAAGGCATCTGCAAAATTAACGACGATATGCAGCAGATTTATAAGGATTTAGCGGAGGCGGAAATTATCGTTTTAGCCTCGCCGATACAATTTATGGGTATCACAGCCGAAGCCAAGTCGATGATAGACCGCTGCCAGTCGTTATGGGTTAAAAAGTATATTTTAAAAATACCGCCGCTCGAACCGGCCAGGGAAAGAAAAGGCTATTTTATCTCCGTGGGCGGGCGTAAAGTGCCGAATCTCTTCGAATCGGCACTGGTCGTAGTGAAAACATTCTTCCGCATTATCAACGTTACCTATGCCGGTGAGCTTTTATTTACTGGAATCGATGAAAAAGGGGCCATTCAGAAACACACGGATGCTATACAGCAGGCGTTTTCAGCCGGACAGAAACTGGTAACGGGATAACGCTTTTCAGGACAGAATCCATGAAATTCCCGGCAATAACTAAGATCGGCAATACCGAATTTCACTGGGGCAAGCGTACCTATGTGATGGGTATTATCAATATGTCGCCGGACTCTTTTTCCGGCGACGGTCTTTCCGTAATCGATGCAGCGGTAGCTCAGGCTAAACAATTTGCGGCGGACGGAGCTGATATCCTGGATATCGGCGGGGAATCGACAAAGCCCGGTTTGCCGGCGGTTTCAGCGGATATTGAAATCGAAAGAGTTATTCCTATCATTAAAAGGCTTACCCGTGAGGTTTCGGTCCCTGTAAGTATTGATACGTCAAAATTAGAAGTGGCCGAACAGGCTTTAGCGGCCGGAGCGGCTATTATCAACGACCAGTGGGGTTTAAAAAAAGAGCCCCGGCTGGCAGAACTCGCCGCTAAGGAGAACGTTCCCATTATATTGATGAGCAATCAGAGGGATATCGGCGGTTACGATGCGGCCATTGGTCGTGACGCGGCAAATTATCCGGATGTCATTGAGAAAGTGCTATCTTCACTAAAAGAAAGTATATCCATTGCTCGAAAAGCGGGTATGCCTTCGCAAAACATAATTATCGACCCGGGCATCGGCTTTGGTAAGACGTGGCAGCAGGATATCGAAATTATCCGGCGTCTCCGGGAACTATCGGTTCTAAAACAACCGGTTCTTTTAGGCACTTCACGTAAATCTCTCATTAAAATGGTTCTACAACTACCGGCGAACGACAGGGTGGAAGGTACGGCGGCCACCGTAGCTATAGGTATCGCCAACGGGGCCGATATTGTCCGCGTACATGATGTCAAAGTCATCGCACGGGTCTGCCGGATGACTGATGCCATCGTCCGGTAATCAACCGGAAGTATTCTACAAACCGGCAGGCGAGTCCATCAAAAATAATTTACCAGGTACTTGACAATTAATATATGCGTGGTATTATATATGTAGATATATAGATATATTAATACTAGAGGGAGAATATCGTGGCGAAGAAATTCGATAAAGAACTCTACCGGTTACAGGCAGAACTATGTAAAACCTTTGCTGACCCGAACCGGCTGATTATCATCAATGAACTGCGTTCCGGGGAGAAGGGAGTCGGCGACCTTCAGAAGGTACTCGGGGTGCCTCAGCCTCTGGTCTCCAGACACCTGGCACTATTACGGGAACGGGATGTCGTAAAGTCCCGCCGGGAAGGTGCGAATATATACTACAGACTTGCCGACCCCGAAATTGCCAAGGCGTGCGATATCGTACACCGGGTCCTGTTGAACCAGATTACCAAGCGTAAAGAAACTGCGGAGAGATTGATACCTTCTCCGAAATAAGGTATTTCAGGCTAAGAGTAGATAAAAAGGAGGATGAAGTGGATAACAATAACGGAACGACCATAATCGTGATGAGCGGTGACATGGACAAGGCTCTGGCTGCTTTCAGCATCGCTATCGGAGCGGCGGCTGCCGGTAAGGAAACCAACATGTTTTTCACCTTCTGGGGAATTAAAGCGATTCAGAAAGGGAATTTAACGGGCAAAAGCTTTTTCGGGCGGATGATGGGGGTAATGAATCGCGGCGGTATCAATCGCATCGGGCCTTCGCGTTTCAATTTTTTCGGCATCGGGCGCTGGATGTTCAAAAAGATGATGAAAAACCATAACATCCCATCGCTGGAAGAATTGAGGAATACGGCGGTGGAATTGGGAGTCAAATTGATGCCCTGCCAGATGAGTATGGAAGTTATGGAAATACCCCGTGAAGCGTTAATCGACGGTGTGGAAGAGCCCTGCGGGGTGGCGGCGATGCTGGAAAAATCCGATCATTCCAGGCAGACACTGTTCATATAATCCGGTGACAGAAAAAATCTTTACAGAATTAGAAATCAGGAGGGTGGAAAATGACCGAGGAACTGAAGATAGACGTGAAGCTTAATCTGGAAGGGTTGATGTGCCCGATGCCGGTGGCCAAAATTGCCAAAGCCGTGAAAGAAGTCCCGGTGGGGGCGGTTATCGAGGCTACGGCGACCGACCCCGGTGTGCTAGCCGATATTCCATCCTGGGCCCGGACGTCAGGGCACGAACTGATAAAAATAGAACGTGAAGGAAAGTTAGTACGATTCTTCGTACGAAGGACGAAATAGTCTGATGACTGCGGCTAATATTTCGTTTACTATTCTTATAGTTTCGCTGGCAGTTGCGGCTATCGGACTGATAATCAGGGTCACCTGGTTGTGGACCCGCCCGCATGTGTCCGATCCCTCACCCCCGAGGGCTTCTGTAAAGAAGGGCGTCGCGTATGCGTTTACCGCCGGTATGCTGCCCTGGAAAAAAGAAAGTGCGAGGCTGCATTTGCTTGTATACGTAAGGGGAATATTATTGCACCTCGGTATTTTTACCTTTATCATCCTGCTGTTCGTAAGTCTATTTACAGACGTTCGGTATCTTACCGGTGCCGCGGCTTTCAGCCCGACACTGGGACTCGGCTTTTTAGCCGGTGCCATCGCCTTAACCGCACGGTTAACAGATAAGAATCTTCACGCGATAAGCCGACCGGACGATTATATTTCACTGGTACTGGTGATGCTGGTAATGCTCGCCGGTTTTCTCTATGTTCTAGGAGCGGTAAACCGCACGGTTTTCTGGGGAGTAGTCAGTGCGTTATGTTTCTATTTGCCCTGGAGCAAAATACCGCATGTTGCTTACTTTTTCTTCTCCCGGACGGTATTCGGGACGCTGTTCGGACGCCGCGGTGTTTTACCGGGGCCGGGAAAGATAACGCAGAGCGGGGGATGAGATGAGCGTTGATAATTCTACCGCAACACAAGTGAGTGAAACTGCGGAAAAGCAACTAACACGGGACGTAGCAGTTGCCCTGGAAACATGCGTGCGCTGCGGCCTCTGTGCTGATAGCTGTCATTATTTTTTGGCTAAACCTTCCCCTGAGAATGTGCCGGCTTACCGGGGAGAAGCCCTACGTAAAATTTACCGGAATATTTCGACACCGTTATCAAAGCCTTTTCGTAATCTCTTTCATCTGAATAAAAAAGAAAATCCGTCGATGGAATCGCTATCGGAAATGGCATTTTCCTCGTGTACATTATGCCGCCGGTGTGTGGTGAATTGTCCGATGGGCGTGGACACCGCATTATTAATGCGTACCGCCCGGTCTCTGGCGACGGCATCCGGTAAGGCTCCGGAGATACTGGTACAGCTTGCCGATACCTCGATAGACCGTGGGGAGAACCTGGAACTTTTCCGGGATATCCTGATAGAAAATTTCAAAGGTCTGGAGGAAGAAGTCCGGCAGCGTACCGGCGACCCCACCGCCATAATCCCGGTGGAGAAGAAGGGAGCGGATATTTTGTTCGTAGCTCTTTCAGGTGCCCACAGCATTATACCGCCTGCCATATTATTTCACTATGCGAAAGCTAATTGGACGCTCAGTCTGTTTGAGGCTTCCAACTACGGTGTATTTCTGGGAGATACGGAACGGGCGAAGCGTATCGCTAAAAGGATTATCGACGAGGCAAAACGGCTGGAAGTTAAAGAGGTTGTTTTAGGAGAGTGCGGACATGCGTACACTACCCTGCGGTGGGAAGCCCCGAAATGGTTCGGGGAAGCCTTTCCTTTCCGGGTGCGCAGTATCATCGAAGTGATGGCGGAATGGATTCAAAATGGCCGTCTGAAACTCGACCCCGGTGCTAATCCGGAACCTGTAACCTATCATGATT
The DNA here is from genome assembly GCA_964547925.1 of uncultured Dehalococcoidales bacterium. Classification (GTDB taxonomy): domain Bacteria; phylum Chloroflexota; class Dehalococcoidia; order Dehalococcoidales; family JAFGLR01; genus JAFGLR01. The sequence goes on along the minus strand of CAZJQF010000010.1, from coordinate 917 downwards.
CCTGCAATCTGACCAGAAGCGGCGGCCTTATCGAAGAACCGCGTATTGTGCTGCGGGCAGCGGTGCAGGACTTCCGGGAGATGACCCCGAACCGGGAAGAGAACTATTGCTGCGGCGGCGGGGGCGGCATTATTGCCGTTACCGAATGGGAGGAAAAACGCCTGGAAGCAGGCAAGCCCAAAGCAGACCAGATAAGGGCCACCGGAGCCAAGATTGCGGTGGCCGCTTGTGATAACTGCCGTATCCAGTTAACCGATATAAGCGAACGGTATGGTTTGAATATTACCGTATCTGGCATAACGGAGTTGGTTGTTAACGCCGTTGTTAAAGCCGCCGGACAAAAGCATGAATAAAGTTGTTAATAATAAGCCACTGCAAATTTTACTCCGATATATGTGAGTGTTTATAGTTAAATAGCTTTGACTTAAATCTGTAATGAAGTTATGATTAGTTTAAGTAAATACCGGGAGGCTGGAAATGAAAAAACTAATTATCAGCGTTATCTTAGTTATGGCAGTTCTGATTTGTGCCGGGCTGGTGGGTTGCGGGGATAAAACCGAAACTACGGGTACTACTCAGGCAACCCAGACGACTCAGACAAGCCAATCTCAAACTATACCGGCTACTACGAGTACCTCGGCCGCTACGCAGACTACCACCACGGCAAGCGGCTCCGATTTTTGGGCTGACATGCCCGTTTATCCAGGCGCCAGCCAGATACAAAAAGGAAACTGGTCGATACCGCCGGCGGATGACAGCGAATATTCTAAATTTGAATGGCGTTATTACGAAGTTTCAGCCTCTCTTGAAGACATAAGTAATTTCTATAATACCGAGATGAAGAAAAAAGGCTGGGAAATTGTGGCGTGGATGGATATGGGGCAAATGAGCTATGGCATGTTTAATAAAAATAATGA
>CAZJQF010000009.1:33425-34815 GCA_964547925.1 uncultured Dehalococcoidales bacterium | reverse complement strand
ATATTTTCCGGTCTTTATCCAGTAACAATACCGAGGGTTTTATACTATCCAGAATACGGTCGATAATATCCTTTTGTTCTTTTATCTGTAACTCAGCCTGTTTAAGCTCCGTTACATCCTGTATTGTGCCGAATATTTTGATAATCTTATTACTTTTATCTTTCACCGGACTGACAGTAAATTGGTAAATCGGTTTTTTCCCTGACGGTAGATTCAGAACTATGTCATCGGTTCCTGTTAGTCCATTATTAGCTGCACTGAGGGTTACGGCCATAAATTTATCGAATTCTTCTTTAGTGAAATATGATTTGATTTCTTCCGGTGTCAGAGGCGGCAGTGTTGTATCGCGCTCGAACAATCTATAGGTTTCTTCCGACCAAATAACTTCAAAAGTAGTCTGATCCACTTCATAACTGCCGATTTTACCCAGTGCCTGAGCTTCCCTCAGACGTTTCTCACTGGCTTCCAGTCTTTCCTCAACCAGCTTGCGTTCGGTAATATCCTGTAAGATACCAAATGTCTTTACCGGTTTTCCGTCACTATCTTTTACGCGTAACAGCAGCGTATGCATTGTCTTAACCTTACCGCTGGGCATCCTGACTACATAATCGCCCTGGACCTCACCTTTTTCATTTAAGGTGACTTCGGTTTCCTCATTTATAAACCGGTTGTCTCCTGGTACAAAATACGATTCCCAGGTTTTCAGGTCTGTCGGTCCCAAAGCTTTGTCCCGTTCAAACAGACGGTACATCTCATCGGACCATTTAATTTGGTTTGTATTGTAGTCAAATTCCCAACTGCCGATTTTACCTACCGCTTGTGCTTCACTTAGATGTTTCTGGTTAGCCTGCAGTCTTTCCTCGGCCAGTTTACGATCGGTTATATCCTGTAGAATACCGGATACTTTTACCGGTCTACCGTTTTTATCGTTAACCTGTGATACTATCGCATGAATATGCTTAATCTTACCGTTCGGTAATTTCAACACTCCATCCTCTTGAAATTCTCCTGCTGTCTGTAAAGCAACATTGAGTCTATCTAGACCGTCTTTGACGTTACCTGAAATAAAGTATGATTCCCAAGTAGCATTATCGGCCGGGCCCAGAGCCTTATCCCGTTCACACAGAAGATACATCCCATCGGACCAGGTAACCCGGTTGGAGACGACGTCGAATTCCCAGTTGCCGAACTTACCCAGAGCCTGAGCTTCCTGCAGACGTTTTTCGCTGGCCAGCAGTTTTTCCTCGGTCAGCTTGCGTTCGGTAATATCCTGGATAATACCCGAACCTTTTACCACTTTTCCGCTTTCATCTTTCACCGGAACAATGGAAATATGAACGTATCTAACCCTGCCGCCGGGCAGTTCCAATATTGAATCTTCGTGATATTC
>CAZJQF010000009.1:0-33415 GCA_964547925.1 uncultured Dehalococcoidales bacterium | reverse complement strand
TAACCAGTGATATTATCGTATGAATATACTTGGTTTTACCGTTCGGGAATTTCATGATTTCATCATCTTGAAATTCCCCGGTCTTCTCTAGAACTTCCTTGGCGTTATTAAAAACTACAAAAGGAGTAGGGGAGGAAAAATATGATTCCCAGGTGGTATAATCGGCCGGGCCCAGAGCCTTATCACGCTCACATAGAAGATACATTCCATCGGACCAGGTAACCAGATTGGAGGCGACGTCAAATTCCCAATTGCCGAATTTACCCAGAGCCTGTGCCTCCTGCAAACGCTTTTCGCTGGCCAGCAGTTGCTGCTCAACCAGTTTACGTTCGGTAATATCCTGGATGATACCGGAACCTTTCACCACTTTCCCGTTATCATCTTTCACCGGAACAACTGAAATATGGACGTATCTAACCCTGCCGCCGGGCAGTTCCAATATTGAATCTTCGTGATATTCTTGTTCAATATCAAATCTATCTTTAATTTTTGAGCTGTCTTCCCTTGCAAGGAAATATAAGTTCCATTCTTTTTCACCGAACGGACCCAGAGCTTTATCTCTTTCAAATATCCGGAACATCTCATCGGACCAGGTTGTCTGGTTTGTCGCATAATCAAATTCCCAACTGCCGATTCTGCCTAAAGACTGGGCTTGATTCAGACGCCGTTCGCTTTCTTTTAAAAGAGCCTCCGACTTTTTCCTTTCGGTAATATCCCGAACAACGTTTAGTGTCAATTCTCGTCCGTTTAGATTAATTAAAGTGGTCTGTGTTTCAACAGGTTTAATATAACCGTCTTTATGAGAAATGGCATGTTCGAAAGAGATATGCCCTTTATCCCGCAACTCTCCTAATCTGCTCTTTATCGCTTTCAAATCAGCAGGAGGAAGACCCATTTTTCTCATTTCTTCCAGCGGATAGCCGCTGATGTAACTACATCCTTTGTTGAGATACAAAATATTCCCATCCAGATCATGCAGAGCAATAGCGTCCGTCGCCTGGTCCAGCAGTTGAGCTTGAATACTTACCTGATCTTCCGCCCGTTTTCTGGCGGTAACATCTTTAACACTGGTAACGTAACCCCGCAGGTTTCCTGCGTTATCTTTCACGCCGGTCGTATTTATTTCTAGACTGAGTACCTGTCCGTTCTTCCCGACTGATTTGCCCGGCAAATCGCGAAATACCCCGGGGTTTTTCTGCTTTAGTAGTTCCTTTAAAACAACTAATTCGCTCTTATCAATTACTTCGGCTAGATTCTTCCCGATTACTTCATCCTTATTGTTATAACCGTATATTTCCACTCCGGCAGTATTAATATCGGTTATGTAACCTTCAAGGTCGTAACTGATGATACCTTCGTTGACGGCTTCAAGCGTCTGACGGATTTTTTCTTCGGCTGAGGTCAATTTCTGCAATGCCTGTACATTTTTAATACCCAAGGAAACATGTGAGGTAAGGATTTCTAATATTTCTTGGGGAACGTAATCATCCAGTAAAAAGGTAAGCGAGCCCCAGAGTTTGCTTTCTACCAATAAGGGGACGACCACAATTCTTTTGATTTTCAAAATTTGTTGTAAAGCATCATTGACGGCTTTCGGCATTATCCCGGTAAATATGTCGTCAACCCGATTACTGCCGATAGTTTTCGGATCGGCAATCGAACTTTGAACGACTTTTGATTTTTTTACGGGAAATCTTATTTTTTTGTCGTTGTATATCCCCATTTTTGTTTCCGGGTCAAAACCAAGCGCTTTAAGATGACCGATCATCTCTATATCGAATCCGGAAAAATAAGGGGTAATAATATTATCTCCCGTTTCATCCAACTTGAATATCAGGACGACCCTGATCCCCTTAATTTCCCTGAGCGATTCGACAACAAAACTTAACATGCTTTCCAGTGTCGTCCTGGATTCGATGCCGATAGCAATCTCTCTTACCTGGTTGGAAATGGACGTCGCTTTAATATGCTCCTGCGAACTGATTTCGAGAGCTCTTTCGAGTAAAGCACGGCTTCTATCGCTCTCGTTCAACGACTCGTTAATTGCCTGAAGTAACCCCTGCCATTTTTGCGGAATAACCGCTTTTTCGCCAAGATATTTCCGTAACTGGCGTTTCAGTACGTTATTTATATCATTCATAGTCTACTTTTCGAGGAAGGTAGTAATGGTCATCGTCTGGTTATGTAAGTCGCACTTGCCGCTGCTTGATGACGGGCAAAGTTCTCCGTAAGAATAAAAACCGGTAAGTGCGGTCTTTTTCCCCAGAATCTCACGCACTCCCTCGACCTCCTCTTCGGTTCTTTGCTGCAGAACCAACTTTCTACCGACGCAACTTATTAATATCGCCAAATCAGGCGAAACGGATCCGATAGCTTTATAACTTAATTTGGCCGCATTAACAGAACCGTCTATCAGTCGGTCGAAATTCGCCTTCATCAATCTGGCATAAGAACCTTCCGGAATATCTCCGGCAAAGGTCATACTCTGTTCTTTTTCATCCACTGCCAAAACGGTGCGCACCACCGGGGCTGCGTTTCCTTCGACCCTTAAGTTAAGCGGGAAAAGCAACGCCGTGGCCGGTAAACCGGCGGCTTCAGGGCCTAAATATTCTTTATATATCTCCAGAGCGGAACGTCCGTCCATCTCATAAAGTACGTTCGCCTTCGACCGCGTAATCAACCTCTCGGAGCCGAAAGGATCCCACCCGCCTACGGAACCGAAACCAACCTTTAATCTGTTTCCATAGAATCCCACCAGTGCAATTATGCCCGGTTTGGCTTCCGGTTCTTTACAAACAACCAGTGTTTCTTTAAACCTTGCGGCATCTCCGGAGAGGCCGCCGGTAATGCTGACATTTTCGGGAAGATTAGCCATCAGACCTTTAACAAGTGCCGTCCCGTTTACGCCAAGACCGTCCGATAAGGTTAATACGTGTATTAGCCCCTGCTTTTCAATGGATTTTGCCATGGAAGCCCCGGCCAGAAGACTATCGCCATTTACTTTATCGAGACTGATACAGGCTATTTTAATTTGGGTATGCTCAAAATATACCGCTGTCGTAATCATTGTTTCGTCAAATACCTGTGTATCCAATATCTCACCGGCCGTAGAGCAGCCAATCAACTCGGCGTTGGGATACATCGTCTGGATTTTTGATAAAAGACCCTTTGTTTTTAATACTCCCGGTGCACCGAAAATAAATACCAGCTGGGCTATCTCTCTCGGAAAGCCGGACTTTAAAATTTTATCTCCGCTGCCCGTCCACTTTAATTGTTCCAGCTTCACTGTATTTCTCCTCTAAAAGTTAATACCTATTAAAAACAATACACGAATACTATTAGTGAAGAAACACCGGAGTATTCGTGTATGTAATGTTAATCACAATTAATATAAATCTATTTTACACGTGGGCTCTCTTCACTTAAATAATTAATAAATTTGATTAATAATACACACTATCAGTAAAAATGTTAACAAAATGTTACCAAACTAACCTATTCCTGTCAATAGGCAAAAGGCTCATAATTTTAGGCTCAGACAACCTCATTTTAACCTCACCATAACCTTTTGGTATCACGGATTTAACCCCGTTGGCCCCCTATTAGTACCTGAATAGGTCTTGTTTGGCCGGATTCGGAATGTCAGAATTTGTATAAAAATAAGTGTCACAACACAAATATTAGGAGGCAAAAATGAACAAAGGTGATTCTAAAAGGAAAATAAAGCTGAGTGTACAGTGGAAAATGGTACTGCTCGGACTGGCTGTTGTAGCAGCCTTCCTGGTACTCATTCTCGGCGTTATTCTCCCGGGCATGCAAAGTTCTCTGATGACAGAGAAGGAAACCAAAACCAAGGAACAGGTACAAACAGCATGGAATCTGGTCAACGGAGCTTACGCTCAGTATCAGGCGGGCACCCTGACCGAACAGGAAGCGAAGGATTTAGCTTTCAATTCAGTTAACGTTCTTCGCTACGGAGATGACAACTCCGGTTACTTCTGGATTAGCGACCTCGAAGCAAACATGGTTATGCACCCCATCAAACCCGAAATGAACGGCACGGACCAGACAAATTACAAAGACCCCAACGGAAAAGCGATATTTGTTGAATTTGCTAAAGTATGTAAGGCCGAGGGTCAGGGCTTCGTTAATTACGAATGGCAATATGGCAATGATACCAATAGAATTGAACCGAAAATCAGCTACGTGAAATGTTTCCAATCCTGGGGCTGGGTAATCGGCACCGGTATATATACGGTAGATGTTAATGAACTCATTAACGCCAAAAGAACTCAGTATATGCTTATCGGCGGTGCTGTTGCAGTTGTATGTTTCATTGTTATCTTCTTCATCGCCCGCATGATATCCCGAAATATCAGAAAAGCCGCCGATGTTTGCAACAATCTTGCCATCGGTGATGCCAACCAGGAAGTTAATATCAAATCTAACGATGAAACCGGCGAAATGGGCGAATCGCTCGCCAAAGTAGTCGCCTATCTTAAAGGAATGTCCGATGTTGCTAATAAGATTGCTGAAGGTGATTTAACGCAGACCGTCGCAGCCAAATCCGATAAAGATACGCTCGGTATTTCCTTCGGTAAAATGATTATCAATCTCCGTCAGTTAGTCAAGAGGGTCGGCGAAAATGCCAAATCGTTAGCTTCTGCCAGCACCGAACTTGCTGATTCATCCGAACAGTCCGGCTCAGCCACTACCCAAATCGCCGGCGTCAGCCAGCAGATTGCCAAAGGGGCTGAGGAACAGACTAAGGGTATCAGCGGTGTCCGCGGTGCTCTCGATGAATTATCTAAAGCTATCGATATGGTTGCCGACGGCAGTAATCAGCAGACCACTGCAGTCGAACAGGCTGTCGATATAGTGAAACAGGTATCCGGTGCGGCCGAACAAACCGCCAGCAACGCTCAGGAAGCCGCTAACAGTGCTACCAAAGCGGCTGACGTCGCCCGTAAGGGTTCCAATACCGTTGAGATGACTATCGAAGGTATTGCCAAGATTCATTCTTCGATGCAGGAAGTTTCCCGTAAGATTGCCGAATTAGGCAAGCATTCCGAAGAAATCGGTAACGTTATCGCGGTTATCGACGATATCGCATCGCAGACCAATCTCCTGGCTCTTAACGCCGCTATTGAAGCTGCACGTGCCGGTGAACAGGGCCGCGGTTTCGCCGTCGTCGCCGATGAGGTAAAGAAACTTGCCGAAAGAACAGCCAAAGAGACAAAAGAAATTGCCACCCTGGTTGGTGCCGTTCAAAAAGGTGTCGGCGAATCAATCAATGCCGCCACCGAGGGTGCCAAACAGGCTGAGAATGGTTCTAAACTGGCTAATGATGCCGGTTCGGCCCTTAATAATATAATGGAAGCCGTTAATAGCATGGTATCCCAGATTGAACAAATTTCCGCCGCCGCTGAAGAAATGAGTGCTTCCGCCAGTGAAATGGTCAAAGTTATCGACGGCGTCAGCAAGGTTGCCGATAGCAACTCTAAAGTTGCCAAGCAGATGGCAGTGGCCAAGAATCAGGTCAGCGATTCAACCAATGTCGTTGCAGCCACAATCGAACAGAACAGTGCCGCCACTCAGGAAATGTCCGCTTCTACCGAACAAATGAGTGCCCAGGTACAACAGGTAGTCGCTTCATCGAAGACGACTTCCAAGATGGCTCTGGAACTCCAGCAGGTAGTTTCCGTATTCAACATCGGAAAAGAAGAGCAGGAGAAAAAAGACCTGTTAACCAAGTTAAACACGTCTACAGCAAATGCTTAAGTTAATCCCGGAGAGGGCTGGATTTGACCTTGAGACCGGCCCTCTCCAACCACAAAGTTAAATAGATGGCAAAAGGAGAAACGCCAATGACCAATGAAACAGCAATAAATGAAAGACAGGTAGCAATCTTCGAACTGGGCGGAGAAACCTACGGTATAGATATTGGGATGGTCCATGAAATAATCCAAATGCAGCCGATAACCCGGGTTCCTAAAGCTCCGTTCTTCGTCGAGGGTGTGATAAATCTCCGGGGTAAAGTAATTCCGGTTGTCGACATGGGGAAACGGTTCGGTCTCGATAAAGTCGAACGGACGAAAACAAACCGTATTGTTGTCGTAGATATTAACGGTACCACTATCGGGATTATCGTCGATGCGGTAACGGAAGTACTCCGCATTTCGAACAGTTCTATTGAAACCGTATCCAGCGTTGTTACCGCCGGTGAAGCCGACTACCTCGAGGGAATTGCCAAAATCGGGGACAGGATGATTATCATACTTGAACTCGGCAAAATCCTGTCTAAAGACAGTATGTTTGCAGAGATATCCGGCCTGCAGCACAAGGATACCCGTGAGCCGGTTACTGCCGGTAAAAGTTAAAATAACATCTAACCGGAGGCCGAATTTAGCCTCCGGTTAGATTGCAGTATCCTTAACCTTATAGATAACCAGTTAACGCAAAATAAAAATAAATTAAAAGGAATAATCCGGTGAACCTTGCTGAAGGTATAACCCAAGAAGATATCAAGTTATTCTTAACCGAAGCTGATGAACAGATACAGCTCCTCGATGAAGATATCGTACGTCTAGAAAAAGAATCGGATAATACCAATCTTCTTCAGGAGATATTCCGGGCTTCTCATACCATAAAGGGATCTTCAGCGATGCTCGGCCACCAGAGGATGTCACGGGTGGCCCACGGGATGGAGAACATCCTGGATAAAGTCCGTAAAAGAACGATGACGGTAACCAGTAACATAGTGGACATCCTGTTACAAGGTCTGGATATTCTTAAAATGCTCAAGAATGAACTGGAAACCGGAGAGGAAAACAGTCTCGATATTAAAGCCATTCTGAAAGAAATGGATGAGGTTAACAACGGCGCGGAAAAACAGACTAAAGAAGACACTATAACAGACCAACCGCAGGCCGCAACAGAAACCGTCTCTGACGATAAAATAGAGTCGGTATCAAATACGCATATTTATAAAATTAATATTACGATAAATAATAATACGGAATGGGCTGCCGTCCGCTGCTTCCAGATAATCCAGGAATTAACAAAAATTACCTCGATTATCAATTCGAATCCTTCTCTAGCTGATATCGAACAGGAAAAAGGCGGGAAAAATATTGAACTGGTCGTCTCCAGTGACAAAGATGAAAAAACTATAAAAGATGTTTTAATCTTAGTCCCCGAACTAGACAATATTGTGATTTCCGGGAACGGTCATTCGCCAAATACGCCTGCAGTAAATACAATACCCGTGCCCGCAGAGACACCGGTTCCGGAGCAACCGGCCCCGGTAAAAGAAAAACCGGCCATAAGCACCCTTGAAGCCGGTGCATCTAAAAAGGATGATGCCGGATTAAAGCAGACCATTAGAGTAGATGTCAGCCGTCTGGATGTTCTGATGGAACAAATCGGCGAGCTGGTTATAAACCGCAACCATGTCAGCCAGATAGGCAAAACGCTGGCTGCTAAATACCAGGACGATGAGCTCGTCCGCAGCCTCAACGATAGCCTTTCACAGACCGTTAAGATAGTTAATATACTCCAGCAAGATATTATGACGATACGTATGCTGCCTATCGACCTCGTATTTAATACCATGCCCCGCATGGTAAGAGATTTGGCGCGAAAAATTGGAAAAAATATCGATTTTATCGTCGAAGGTAAGGAAACCGAAGTTGACCGGAGCGTTATCGAACATTTACGCGACCCGCTTATTCACCTGCTGCGTAACTCGGTTGACCATGGCATCGAGACTCCTGAAGAACGAAAAGCTGCAGGTAAAATAGAGAAAGGGACTATCCATTTATCTGCCTTCCATGAACAGGACCATATTATTATTAAGGTATCTGATGACGGTAAAGGCATCGACCCCGAGATTGTGAAAGCTGCCTCTATAAAAAAGGGTATTATCACCCCGGAAGCAGCCGCCCGCCTCTCCGATAATGAGTTAATTAATCTGATTTTGATGTCCGGAGTATCAACAGCGAAGAACGTTTCCGAAGTATCCGGCCGCGGTGTCGGAATGGATATTGTTAAGAAAAATATCGAGATGCTCAACGGGACAATTAAAATAGAATCCAATCTGGGAAAAGGCACTCAGTTTACGATGAAATTACCCCTCACCCTGGCAATTATCCCAACGCTGCTGGTCGGTATAGATAAAGCCGTTTGTGCTATACCGCTCGCAACCATCGACGAAGCGATACATTTGGAAAGTAAAAATATTAAGACCGTAATGGGAAAAGAAGTAACTCTCTTCAGAAATAACGTCTTACCTTTATTACGTCTGAAATCCATATTCAAATGGAAAGCGGATACCGCGGAACACGAATCTTTAAATCAGGTCGTTATCGTAAAAGCTTACGAGTCCCATATTGGAATCATCGTCGATAAACTAATCGGGCAACAGGAAATTGTGGTGAAATCCCTGGACCAGTATGTCGGCGGGGCTAACGGCATCAGCGGCGCCAGCATTCTCGGCGATGGGCAAGTCGTCTTGATACTGGATGTACCCTCGCTGGTGAAAAACACCATTGCCGATTCTCAAAATAACGGCGAATTAGAAGAGCAAAAGCGTGTACAGGCTCTAGCCGCAGCAAAATAATGTAATTGGTTTTAAACAGGAGGCAAAACCGTGGAACTAGTAGATACTCAAATGGAAATACAGGATGGAAGTTACCAGGCTGAAATTTTAAAGAAAGGCATGACCAACGCAGTCAAAGGCCTTTCCCAGATGGTCGGCAGAGATATTACAATCGCCAATCTGAATATCAAGAAAATCCCGGTGAAAGATATTTCCGATATGTTCGGCGGACCGGAAGCGATTATCGTTGGAGTTTATCTGCAAATTTGCGGGAAAACCAACGGACATATGATTGCCGTATATAAACCGCAGACTGCTTTCGACCTCGTCGATTTACTGCTCGGTCAGCCTATGGGGTCGACCAAAGACCTGTCCGAAATGGAACAGTCCGTCCTGGGAGAAGTGGGTAACATCATGGGCTCTTTCTTCCTGAACCACATCGCCAATTCCACCGGTACGGAACTTCAACCGTCACCTCCGGCAGTCTTGATGGATATGGCAGGGGCTATTCTCGATGTGGCTACGGCCAGCGTACTTGAATACAGCGATCATACTTATTTAATCGAGACAATTTTTGAGACAACCGACGGTCAGGTCGCAGGGACGTTTTTGGTTATGCCGATACCCGGTTTTGAAATGAATTAATGAATTAGATGGGGCGGAGATATGGTTATTGAAACGACTTTTCGAAGTTTAGTGGAAAACCCGGATTCGATAATTATCGGACTGGGAGAAATGCAGGTTACGACAAGACAGTCAGCCGTACTTTCCTGTATCGGTCTGGGCTCTTGTATTGCCGTCTGCATGTACGACCATGTTTTTAAAGTGGGCGGTATGGTACACGTTGTCCTCCCCCAGCACGACGGTCTGTCCGATAATAACTACGCTAAATATGCTAATACCGGCGTACCGCTATTGGTTCACGAACTACTCCGGCAGGGGGCTTGCCGCCCGCGCATACACGTAAAAATAGGCGGCGGGGCTCAAATGTCACTGGCACCGGGCTTAAAAAGCACGTTCAGAACCGGAGAACGTAATCTTGAGGCAGTGAAGGAAGCTCTGGCGAAAGAGGGACTGCCGCTGGTTTCCGCCGATGTAGGCGGAGCTAAAGGACGCACTGTACGTCTGTATATGAATTCGGGGAGAACAACGGTAAAGACAGCCGGAGATGAAGAAAGGGAATTATAATTTCCCGACTATATAAACATTGGAGGATAAGTAAAAATGGCAACTATTATGGTAGTCGACGATGCCATGTTCATGCGGCGGAAATGTGCCCAGCTTTTAACCGACCAGGGTCATCAGGTAGTTGAAGCGGCTAACGGAGCGGAAGCTATCGCCAAATATAAGGAGTACAAACCGGATGGAGTGCTGCTCGATATCACTATGCCGGATGTAGACGGACTACAGGCTCTGAAAGGCCTGAAGGAATTCGACCCTGGAGCCCGCGTGGCTATGTGCACGGCCATGGGTCAGCAGAGTATCGTTATAGAAGCTCTTAAATCCGGGGCAATCGACTTCGTGGTAAAACCGTTCGATGCCAACCGCGTAAAAGCTGCCGTTGAAAAATTAATCGCTTAAGTTACAGAGCCGGTCAACGTATCTGAAATGTGAGTGTAATATGAAAGAAAAAATAAGGGCATTCGTCGTAGATGATTCCAGTTTCGTCGTGATGTCCGTTATCAAAAAGCTGCAGGCCGACCCTGAAATCGAAGTTGTCGGCTCGGCCCGTAACGGACTCGAAGCCCTGGAAAAGATAAAGGTTCTTAAGCCTGACGTAATTACGCTGGACGTAATTATGCCGGAAATGGATGGTTTAACCACCCTCCAGCATATCATGAAAGAAATGCCTGCACCCGTGGTGATGCTCAGTGCGTTAACCAGCGAAGGAGCGGATACTACCGTAAAAGCGCTGGAAATGGGAGCGGTCGATTTCTTTCTCAAACCTTCGGCGTTGCGTCCAACCGGTGATGAAAATGCCGCGGATACCCTGATTAATAAGATAAAACGGGCGGCTAGAGCCAAAATCATTGGTACCAAACCGGTTATCGTACCGGAAGTAAACCGGAATATTACGACAGGCCATAAGAGTACCCTCCGTCTCGGTTACGATTGCCCGGTAGTTATGATAGGCAGTTCGACCGGCGGACCGCGGGCTTTGATGCAAATCATTCCGTTCCTGCCGAAAGATTTCCCGGCGGCTGTTCTGGTCGTTCAGCATATGCCGCCTTTATTTACCAAATCACTGGCAGACAGATTAAACCAGGCTTCCCAGATACCGGTGGCCGAGGCGGCGGATGGGAACATGGTTGAACCCGGCCGTGCCTTAATGGCTCCGGGCGGGTTCCATATGATTGCTACCAAAGGAAACCGCATCAGATTGAATCAGGACCCGCCGGTACTGGGAGTAAGACCCTGCATCGATATTACGATGAAATCAGTTGCGGATGTTTACGGTTCGTGCTCGATTGGGGTGGTATTAACGGGAATGGGAACGGACGGGACACTTGGCACGTCCTTGATAAAGGCAAAAGGTGGAAAATCGATTGTTCAGGATGAAAGTTCCTGTGCGGTATACGGTATGCCTCAGAGCGTCGTAAAAGCAGGTCTCGCAGATAAAGTACTGCATATCGACCGCATCGCCGAAGAACTTACCGTATTATGCTGCAGCAGTCAGAATGAGAAAGTAAAGGAGTATAGTTGTGAACGAAATTGAGTATGATTGCATTAAAAGAAAAACTTGGAGTTTATTAAAAATCGACCTGAACAGCTACAAAGCGAGTCAGATGATGCGCCGTCTCGACGGATTTATTTCCCGTTCAAAAGTTGCCGGTGTCGTGCAATACTGTCAGAAAATCGAACAGGACCCTGAAGAGGCCCGGAAGCTGCGTAATTTTTTAACCATCAACGTTACCGAGTTCTTCCGGGATTACTCCCATTTCGAACAGCTGAAAAAAATCGTTTTTCCGGAACTATTAAAAAATAGTCCGGCTCTCAATATCTGGAGCGCCGGTTGTTCGGACGGAGAAGAACCTTATTCCCTGGCCGTAATGTTATCGGAAATGACACCCGGAACGAAACACCGGATTATCGCTACCGATCTCGACTATGAGAGCCTGCAAAAAGCTGCCGCGGGCGGACCTTACCGTCCGGCAGAAATGCGTAACGTGCCGCAACCGCTTCTGGATAAGTATTTCAATTTCACCAATGAAAGCTATTGGGTAAATGAACGTTTAAAAAATAAGATTATTTTCTCCCAGCACGACCTTACGCGAGACAGGTTTCCCTCTAATCTGGATTTAATAATCTGCCGTAATGTTACCATATATTTTTCTAATGAGGCCAAAGCGGCGATAAATACCGGTTTCTGGAATTCGCTGAAAAAGAACGGCGTATTATTCATCGGGGCTACCGAAACTATGTTAAACGCCGGAGAAATGGGGTTCGATAGACTATCATCCTGTTTTTACCGGAAAACCTTAGCTTCCGTAACCGAAAAGCCGGGCATATTAGTATCAGCCTATTAAGGTAAAACACAACTATGAGAAGAATTACGATAAAATATGCCCAGCCCAGTATGGTTCTCGGTATGCCCGTATACGATTATTACGGCAAAGAGATACTGGGCAGACGCACCAAACTGACCGACCAGCTGATTCAAACGATGAAGAAAAACAGCGTCAGCGAAATCCTCATCGAGGACCAGCGGGTCGATGATGTTCTGGTGGCCCCAATGATTTCTCCCGAAAAAGAAGGCAAACTGGCGGACGCTTTCCGACGGTTGATGATAGCCTCTAAAAATTCTCAAAGCATCGACCTCGAAGGCATAACTGATGTAAACGTTGCTATTATGGAAATTGCCCGAAATCTCAGTCTAAGTATTCTGGGTGAAATAAGCGTCGTCTGTTCGGTTTCGGGAGCCGATTACCAGTATGTCCAGCCGGTTAAATCCGCCACACTGGCTATGGCATTGGGACAGAGACTGGGCATGCCGACCGATAAACTGGTTATTATCGGTATGAGCGCGATATTAAAGGATATCAGTAATATTTACTTTTCTCTGGGAGCCAACGAGCCGCCTCCGTCACCTCTGGACGATTCTAATATAATCCCGGAACATCCCGAGACAAGTTTTAAACTCGTCAAGCTGATTAGCAATATTAACGATGAAATATCCAGAGCCATACTTCAGCACCACGAGTGCTGGAGCGGACGGGGATACCCCCGCGGACTGCAGGGAACCCAGATTTCTTCTTACGCTCAGATAATTTTCGCGGCGGACGCGTTTACATCTCTAGTTGTCGATCATCCTCAAAAAGAAAGGTTCATGTCTCATGAAGCTATCGAATATATTATGGCCGGCAGCGGCGACCAGTTTAATCCGGAACTCGTCGAATCTTTTGTCAGGAAAATACCGGCCTATCCGAACGGGCTAAACGTAAAATTAAACACCGGACAGATGGGCATCGTTATCGACCCTAACCTGGGTTTTGTTGCCAGACCTTATATCAGAATATATTACGAAGCCGAACGCGGCAATCTTAAAAAACCTTATGATATAAATTTAGCTAAAGCTGAATACCAGCACATGCTGATATCCAAAGTCCTGGAGTACGACTAATGGATAACGATGACGAGAAAGTATTATCCCAGGCTGATGTAGATGCCCTGGTTGCCCTCGTTCCGACCGCACCGAGAGCAGCTGCCGTCAGTGCTGCCGAGCCGCCGCAAGCCGTAGAAACAGCTTTTTCGGCACAAGAAGAACCCGTTGCTGTAGACATCTCGGATAATGAAGCAGGGTCTTCCCCGGCACCGTCTTCTGAGGAAATCCAAAATATCCAGAAATCCCTGGCGGATATGGCAGTTCAAATTATCAAGCTGAACGAATCCATGCACCGTATTGATACACTCGAAGAAAGAACCGGGAAACTTGCTAAATCGGTAAATCAGCCTTCGGTAAACGTTCAATCTATCGAATCGCGTGTTGATGATTTACAGACCCAGATTCAGACGTTATTCCAGACGGTAAATAATAAACGTGAATTGAAAGAAGAGTTTCAGTGTTCGCACTGTAAATCCAAAGCGACCGTCGCTTTTTATACGAAATGCACCACCTGCGGTCACGAAAAATGGTTCGGTTGGTGGCCGGCTAAAAAGTCCCCGTAAATATCATGCCCGGTTTCATAATATCATACCGTCCGGAGTCCTTCACCGTAAACCGATTTTCCGTCTCGAATATATTTTAATATATTCGATATTCCGACATAGTATTTTAACCCCACCGGCGCTATGCTAGAATGTTGCTGTTCGGTGGTGGAAAATGATTGGGACGGTCTATTCGGATATCAAGGCTCTCATCAAGAACCGGGGAATTGTTTCGATAGTTGCCCTGTTCGCCTTATTGGAAATAATCGATGCTTCCCTTACCTTTTGGGCAGTAAGCAACGGATTAATCAGGGAAGGGAATTCTCTTATTGCGAATATCGCCGGTAACCTGAATTTTTTATTGTTGAAAACAGCAGGTGCGTTAATATCTGCGCTTATCGTACTGGTTCTTTACAAATATTTCCCGAGACTTTCTCTAGCCACCGGCATCAGTATCATAATGTTTTATTTTATCGTCCTGACCTGGAATACCGGTTTGATTATCAGTACCTTAAGTCTTTAGTTAGGCCCTGTCGATTAAGGGACTTGCTGTCTTTCACCTAGTTTATCCAATACAGGATTTTTAATTCTATCGGGCTGTCGTCTTCATATATTTGGGGATAAAATGTGTAATATCCCGCGGCCCATTCTTGTTCGGTGGGATTTAGTGTAATCGCTCCGTGTCTCAACAACTCTTCGCAGGGCTCATCAGGGGTCGATACGTAAAAAGAACTGTCCGCCGCGACAGCTACATATTCACCGGAAGGTATTGTGAAGGCAATCCTCACGGTTTCGCCGGCACCGGATACCATCCATTGAAAATGGAGCGTGTCTTTCGCATTCAGATAAAGGGGCAAAGTACATTCCTTAAACATTTCCGGAGGTTTAATCGCGAGGCTATAATTCTTTTCCTCGAGCTTCGGCGTCGTGGTTTTTATCGGGGCCGGAGCAGCCGTAGTCACGGGCTTAGTCGTACTGGTAGTGGTTATTTCATCCTTCCCTCCCCCGCCCATTATCGAACAACCCGGCATTGTCAATACTAAAACCAATAACCCGAGTAAAATGGAAATTACCATCGCCCGCTTATGCACGAATAGAGTGTTTTGTTCTCGTCTGTAATTTTTACTTTCCATTTTATTTACTCCAGCCCTTTTTTAGAAAAGAAATAAGGTCCTGGCCGTCCTTTAATAAACCTGTAATATCCACGTCTTTTAAGTTTTTCGCCAGTTTAGTCGCTTCGGTATCCTCAGCCACATCTTTGGAAAACATTTTCGATAAATCGCCCAGTGAATTCGGTTCCGGGCCTTTTTTTTCGTTATCCGCCTTAATTCCTGAAGGTGCCGGCTTTGGTGTTTCCTGAGCCGTTTTAGGTTTTTCCGGTTCCGTTTTTGCCGGCGGCTTGATATCTTTCGCCGCCGTTTTCATAGGTACCGCAGCATTAGCTGCCGTTATAGGAAGCGTACTGGCTGTCGATTTAGGAACCGACGAACCAATTGGTTTTTGTACAACGGCTGGTGTTTGGGTCTTATTCTCCTCTTTTTTCACTTCTAACTTCGGGACCAATTTATCAACGGCTTTCGGCTGTGTCGGTAAATCCGCTTTAACCCCCTTTTCTTTCTGGTTCACCGGCTCCTGTTTCGGACTTTCCTTTTTTATTTCTACCTTATTATTTACTTCAGAGGCAGGTTTCACTCCTGACGCTGATACTTTTGAAGATACCGTTTCTATAGTATTTACCGTAGAAGCAACAACGGGCTGAATTTCCACAGCGCCGGATTCTTGAGTCTCTATTTGAGCTCTTCTTTTTCGTTCGGCAATCAATGCCCGGCTGGTTCTTGAAGCGCCCGGCTTCAGAAAATAAACAATAGTCATTCCGGCCACAGTTGCCGCCATCAGCAAAATGCCGATATAAAGGATAAGGGCAATTGTATTCATATCCACATGAATGTACATGGTTAAGCTCTCCAATTTATTTAAAATTCATAAATACGGTACTCACCACCGGCGGCACAAAATATATTATTGCTCCGGAAATAATCGACATAATAGCCAGGTAGAACAACAGTTTAGATGTATGGCCGCCGCTTACGGCATAAACCGTAAAAGCGTTTGCCACTGTAAGGACGATAACAACCAGTAAAATCATAAAATGTAATAAATTCATCTCGGTACTGCTCTGGGCAAAAAACCCAACCGAAGGCAATCCCATGGATGTTATCGCAGAACTCCCTTCCTGAACCTGGGATATGTCCGCAACCAGTTTGGAAAAGGAAACGAATATTTCATAGACAAAGGTCGATAAAACGGTTAAAACAGCGTGCATCGCCATAACCAGCCAGGTAAAACCGGAGGCAATTTGGCCTCTCTGTGCCCGGAGTAATGATATTTTCATCGCATAAGAACTGGCTTCATTCGCCACTTTCTGCGGCTCCCCGCCTAGCGAAATTCCATCGAAAAAGATACGCACGCTACGGTTTACTAATTCCGAACCTGTCTCGCAAACAAATCTGTTCCAGCACAGGCTTGGACTTAAGCCGGCTAATAGACGAATATGTAATAATTTCACGTCTTCAGCTAATATTCCCAGTGAACGGAAGTCCAGTCTCCCCATCGCCTCTGTCGCCGTAGCTCCGATAGCCTGCATCGTACCGCCGAGCGAACGCAGGAATGCCGCCACGTCTGAATCCCGCTTCCCCACCTTTTTATCGTCCTGCATCGCGACCCATCCCACCGGAAACATAAAACCGCCTGCAACCATCATAATAAAGCCCAGGTCTGCTCCCATAAACACAAGCATAATGCAAAAGACGCCGCCAACGGGGAGTAATATCCTCATCATTTTTTTTACCGTATTTTGTTCCGCCGTGTGGTAAGGCAGTGCATGGTTTTTCGTCTCCCGGGGAGCGGTATTGTAAAGAAACCAGGCACCGAATATCGTAACCAGAATTGTGAGTGCCGTAACGGACACTATAAATCCGGTGCTGACATTCCCCATAATCATCGTGACTACTGACATTACCGTAACCAGCGCCGACGTTAATATTAAAGAAATATAAGCGTCCGCCCATTTCCTTAACAAATCGATTCTCCGCTCGTAACTGTGGCTGTATGATTCCGAAAGAATATATGCTTCACGATTAAGAAAAGAGGCAACGTCCTCTCCGGAAGCGAGAGCGTTGGAAAGGCGTAATAACAAAGCCTTGATGGGAGCTTCTTTAATTTTTTCACCGATAATACGACAGGCCTGTGAATAATCCCGGTTGAACATCTTAGCCACGAAGTCGACCCGGCGAAAATAACGGGTAGCGATATACGGCAATTTTGCCGCATAGTAAAAAAGACCGCTGCGGGATATGCCGGATATTGCTATTGCGGCCATATAAGATAGTTGAGAGAAAAAGTCCACATCGGAAAGCTGGGCATCGAACGGGTCTTCGCCCTTTTGCTTTACCTCTTTCTTTTTCGACCAAAATTTCCAGTTCATCAGAAAAGACCTTCCTGCTGTGCCCGGTTTAAGACATCGAGCACTTCATAAAAACCGTTTACACCGCGTTCTTTATGGAGCTTTTGTAATATTAATGCCCGTCTTTCCATTTCGGAGTAAATTCTTTGTTTCTTATTTTGCGGTATGCCCAGCTTGGGAGCTATCTTTTCTTCCAACACATAACTGGTCATATAGCCCGTAAATTCAAATACATCGGTTTCCTGATTCCATTTGAAGCTATCGACAAAGGAAAACGATTCGGTAGCGGAGTCATAGCTAACGATTTCCGAAATATTCGTTATCCGCCGGCCGGTTTTTCCGTTGGGCAGCTTCACCTGGCTCGTAAAAATAACCACGTTAAGATTGTCCACATAGTTTTTCGGTACGAGAATCGGGTCGCCCGTGACGCGCTGAATCAGCTTCTCAATAGAAGCGGCATGGAAAGTGGCCATCACCGAATGCCCGGTTTGCATCGCCTGAAACGCCACATTGCCTTCTTTACCCCTGATTTCACCTACCATTATTTCGTCGGGACGCTGCCGCAGAGCAGCTTTCAGCAGGTCAAACATGGTTATGGCACCGCTGGAATCCTCCACTTTATTCGACTGAACGACTTCACGTATCCAATTTGAATGGGGCACCTGTAATTCCGGAGTATCTTCGATGGTAATTATCTTCGCCAGCGGCGGGATAAACGCCGTAACGGCATTTAGTAATGTAGTCTTACCCGAAGCAGTCTCGCCGGATACAAACACATTCATCCCGTTACCAATAGCCAAAGATAAATATGCCAGCATCTGATAACTAACCGAACCGGATTCAAGAATTTCAAATACCGATAACGGCACTTCGCTGAATTTTCGGATACTGAAATTAGAACCGCGTTTCGACACATCGCGTCCGTAAACTATATTAATACGCGAACCGTCCGGTAAAGTGGCATCCGAAATGGGACTCCGGAAGGTTACCGGCTTCTTCACACGTTCTCCCAGCCATAAAACAAATTCGTCCAGATTTTCATATTCCTGAAAATCTATAGTGCTGACAAGGCTTTTAAATATCTTATGTTCGATAAATATTTTGCCTAATCCCGAACAGCTTATGTCTTCGATATAAGGGTCGACAATCAGTGGGTCGATATCGCCTAACCCTATCTTGTTACGGATTAATAAATACTTGATACCGTCATACTGGCGGTCGGACAATTTTATCCTGTTCACGCCTCCGGCACCTTTACCCATTGATAAAAGTCCCTTTTTCTTCCCGGGTTGTTCGACCTTCGCACCGGGGTGATTGATAACCATATTTAAATAATCCACAAATTGTTTCTCTTTATCTTCATCGGGATTAATCTGTTTTAACCGTTGCTTTAAGTTGAGCAGTTGCACCTCTACATCCGTAAACAATTCGCTTATATCCATTCCGAAGGTAGGCTCAATGGGAATATAGTGATTCCTTTCTTCACCGGCTAAAATATGTATGTAAACACCGCTGCGATGCACCGGATATATCAGATTCGGACGCTGGTTTTCGCCGCTTTTCCGGTTCAGGCTCGGGGCATATTGAGGCACGCCTACTTCCTCAACCGGCAAACGGTTCAAATATGCCCGTAGATGCGGATTATGCTCCGAAGCTTTTACCAGCGGCTCCGGAAGTTCATTCCGGAGTTCGTCCCGCAATGCACTTTCACTATCGGTCACTTCATTCAATTTAAAAGGTAATGTCGTTACTGCCATAATAATGCCTTCTAGAATAATCCCTGGCGCTGTGCCCGGCTAAGCACGTCGAGCACTTCATAAAACCCTCTTATTTTCTGGACGGTATGTAACTCTTTTAAAATGTTCGCTCGTCTCTCTATTTCATCGTATATTTTCTGTTTTTTGTTATTGGGAATACCCAGACGCGGGGCTATTTTATGTTCCAGCAGATAACTGGAGCCATGACCCACAAAAGAATACGCGTCTTTCGATTCCTCATACTGGAAAGCCTCGGAGATGTTAAACGATTGTGTGCTCGGTTCCCAGCCGACGATTTCCGCGATACTGGTTATCCGCCGCCCGGTTTTCCCGTTGGGTAACCGGACCATACCGGTCAAAACAGCTACATTTAGGTTATCGATATAGGCCTTCGGCACGGAAATAGGTTCGCCGGTAATTCTTTGAATCAGTTTTTCAATCGAAGCGGCGTGGAAAGTGGCCATTACCGAGTGCCCTGTTTGCATGGCCTGGAAGGCAATATTACCTTCCTTACCTCTGATTTCACCGACGATTATTTCATTAGGACGCTGCCGTAAAGCCGCCTTCAGTAAATCGAACATCGTTACCGCACCGGAGGTGTCTTCGGCTTTCGTTGTCTGGACGACTTCACGTATCCAGTTTTTATGGGGCACCTGTAATTCCGGGGTATCTTCTATGGTAATTATCTTCGCCAGCGGTGGTATGAAGGCCGTAATAGCGTTAAGTAACGATGTTTTTCCGGAAGCCGATTCTCCCGCGACAAAGACATTCATCCCATTGGCTACCATTAATGACAGATAAGCCAGCATGTGGTAATTTATCGAACCGAACTCTAATATCTCGAAAATGGAAAGAGGCACTTCACTGAATCGGCGGATACTGAAGTTGGAACCCCTCTTCGATACATCACGCCCATAAACGATGTTAATACGCGAACCGTCCGGTAAAGTAGCGTCGGCAATCGGGTTTTTATAAGTCACCGGCTTCCGTATTCTTTCCGCCAATTCGATTACGTATTCATCCAGGTCATCGAGAGTTGTAAAGTTTACCGTGCTTTTTAAACTCTTGAATACTTTGTGTTCAATAAAAACGTTACCCGTACCGGAGCAGCTTATATCCTCGATGTAAGGGTCGGATACCAGAGTATCCAGAACACCCATCCTGACCTTATCCCGCACAAAGAGATATTTAATACCATCGAGCTCTCTTTTGCTTACCCTCACGCCTTCCAGAGGGTCAACTTCTTTTTTCTTTTTTATACCTTTTATGATTTGGATAAGAGATTTTGACCGGGGTTTTTCCAGATTCGCGGTTACATCGCTTAAATATTTCATCAACTGTTTTTCGCGGTCGACTTCAGGATTAATGCCCGGTATTTTTTCACTGATAGCGATACACGCGTCCTCAATTTGTTCCGAAAGCGTATCCAATCTCAGCGTGGTCGTAGGCTCGATGGGAATATAATGATGACGGTACCCGCCCTCATCAAAAAAAATATGAACGAAGATACCGTCTTTTTTAATCGGATAAATTACATTCGGGACTCTTACATCGGACATTTTTCGGGAGAGTTCCGGCATATAATCGGGCATGCCTACCCGCTCAATGGGCAAACGGCAAAGATAATCGAGAAGGTGAGAGTATTGTTCGACTACTTCCCGCAGTGTTTCCGGCAATATTTCACGCAACTCGTTGCGCTTTTGTTCAAGGTCATCTTCTTTGACCTCATGTCCGATATCGAATGGTAATGTAACGTTCGGCATGGCTAACGCAACCACCGGGCCTAACGGATGATTGCGTCCTCCTTATGTGCAAATTTAATAGTTCCATAATAATTTCTTTACTGTTCTACGCTTTCGCTCTCGAAAGCGGCATTATTTTCATGCCGACTTCCGGTTCCACTTCAAAGGTAATAATGTTGCCCGTACTCTGGGCCGCGCCTCTTATCTTGGCTACTTCCAGCGTTTTCACCAGCTTATCGCCGACTTTCTCAATCGTTAACTTCAGGTGAGCGTCACAGGCTGACCGCACGCGGATGAGAATATCGTTATTCACCGCATATGTGTGAATCACATTGATAATAGTTTTTCCCTGGTCGCAATGACTCTTGCACCGCTCGAAATAATTTAATATCGCATTATCGGTAATATTCGACACTATCGGTGTTAAAGAGTCCACAACAAATAACTGGAAATTCTGATGTTTCTCTACGGTACGCAAAACAGTATCGAATGTTTTATCTGCATCGACTTTCACCTCGGAAGGTCTCATATAATAGACCTTAACTCTGCCCAGCAGCATAAAATCCAAAATACCCAATCCCAGGCTGTCCATCTGCTTAACCAGGCTTCTGGGAGTATTCTCCGCTGTAAAAACGACAGAGTTATACTGGCTCTTTAAAGAGCCCCATATCATTTGCTGGCAAAGCACTGATTTACCAGCATCGGACTGGCCTTCAACTAAGGTCAAGGAACCGACCGGTAAACCGCCGCCCAATTTCTTATCGATCTCCGGATGTCCAGTGGAGATGATATTTTTTTTCTTGCCGCCTTCTTCTTCCTGTTCCATATCCCCATTCCCTGTCGCTAAACGGATTACTCCCTTGTCACATAGGTTAAAGCCTTAACTCCGTTAGGTGTGGAAATTGTAATAATTCCGGTCTGCCCTTCGGCTAAATCCGGATTCAACTCAATTGACACCGTCATATTTTCTCCGGGGTCCAGAATATTCGGGTCGAAAACCTCCGGGTTTCCGTTCGCTAAATTGATACTGCTGACGGTCCACTGGTTTTCGCCCGGCGGGTTGCTTTCCGTATAGGTTAAATAATTGAAGCTGCCGTAATCGTATTGCACGATGGCATCCCAGGACGGAAAGTTACCCAAATTAGTCTGCCCTTCGTTAGCGATTGTTATGTCAATTACCCCTCCGAGATATTGTGCCGGAGGTATACTGCTGATATCGGTTCGGCTTATTGCCAGTGTCTGAGCTTCCATTACCTTCCATGATTCGGCAAGTTCGTTACTCGACTTCATAGTGTTGAAAGCCATCGTCACGGTACTGATGATAATCAATGCCAGGGATATGAGACTGACAAAAATAGTTTCCATACCTATTCCGTCCCGAAAGTTGTCTCATCGAAAATCCCTGTGGGTATAATAACCTTCAACATATAAATATCGGGGGTAAGCGAAGACGCCAGGTGAATTACGATCCTGTTCGTTTTCGCCGTCGTCCATTCCGTAGCCGAACCTTCGAGCTGGTAGCTCCAGTAAGGAGTCGGCGTACTGATATCCCCGTGAACAATCCTTGAAAAGTTATCATCCGGTCCGAAAAATATGTCGCTGTTTTCAATATTTACGATTTCCTGGGCACCTATATTTTTCACCCAGGCGTTTACGGTGGACCCATTCTCGTTTACTTCTATAATTTTAATATCGCTTTTAATGCGGGCATTTAAAGTATCACTGGCACTCGATATCGCCGCCCCACTTCTTTCCACGGCCGGATATACACCGTTAAAAACGGCAAACGAAGCTACTATGCCGCAGATAATCAACATTACCGTCACGATTACTTTATCCACGCGAGTCTCCCTGTGACAAAACCATCAATAACGCTGAATTAGCATCGTTTTTATTACCTAATAATGTTGACAGCTTTACCAGTGAATCCAGGTAATCCCTGGAAGTCGGTTTGGCGATACCTTCCTCGGGTTTTACATTGCTCAGTCTGGCTAAGATCTTTTTAATATTTGCAGGTAAATAGCCGGCGGCTTCCGACATATCCAGAACCGCCTCGGTTCTCTCTTTACCGAACCGTTTATTCGATTCTTCCACCCAGCTGGCTAAAGCCGCAAAAGCTACCAGGTCCAGCTTTGGTTTAGCATTCTGAAAATCACCGTTCTGTGCCGGTGTAAACGTTGTTTCATCGGAATTCATTCCCGTAAAATCTTCCTGGGAAATCGTCAACTCGATACCTTTGCCATTGCCGTTATTATTACCGTTCCCGTTCCCGTTCCCGTTACCGTTACCATTACCGCTTCCGTTGGTTTTCACAGGCTCGGCGGCGGGCGTGGTATCGTTAGCCGTTTTGTCTTCATTAGCCGATTGAGGAGAGGGTGTTGCTTTCAAATCTTTATCAACTTTAGGTTCGCTGTTCTGTATCTGGTGTTCGATGATGGTCTGCTGGTGGGTAACGACAGCCTTCGGAGTGGAAAAAGGATTCTCGGTACTTAAAAAACTGTCTCTGATATCAAGCAATATAGCCTGGACTTCGTTTTTTAATACTTTTATCTCGTTCTCCAGCTGAGTAATTTTATCAGCGGTTTCCATTCAGGTGCTCCTCGGGTTATTCGTTTCCATCTGGTGGTAGGCAAACTAATTATTTAAGGGAGATTCGGCGGAGAGAAACTACTATCTCTTCTCCCCGCCGCTCGTGTCTATTCAATTGTTTTTATGATTAGTGTAAATCCATAACGGTGGCAATCGCGCCGGGCAGGGTTCTCTCGAGAGTGATGGCAGCACCCTTGGGCGGGATAATTTGCAGGGTGAAGGAATCATAACCGGCTAAGGTATTGAGAGCAGGCAGGGTAACTTCGAGTAACATCTGTTCGGAAGCATCGAGCATGGTAGCTTCGCCGCGCTCGGCACCAACCAGTGTCGCTGTCCAGTCAAGATTGGTCTCGTTCATACCATTGCTGTCGGTGTAGTTGATAACAACGCTGTTAAGGCTGGCGGAAGTGTCGGTCATATCGACGGCGTCATCTTGTAAAACGGAAGCTAAGGTGAACTGAGCAGTATCAACTAACGTGCCGTTGGCTGACAGGGCTAAGACGGAACCTCTGACTTCCATCGAAGCGGAAGCCTGGTCGAGTCCCGAATAAACCGCAGCTTTACCCTTCTCTGACGAGAAGATACCGGCTGACAGTACGCTGTAGGCTAAGACCGACGCTACGGTAACGAAGGCGATTAAGATGATGGCGGTTTCCAGACCGGTGATACCTTTCTGATTCCTGTGCAAACCCTTGAAAAACTTGGTAACTTTATTCATTTATTTCTCCTTTTATATTTTTCTTTATTATTGTCCGCCCCGTTTTTCGGGAGGGCGAATCAATCGCTATTATTTAGTGAACATCCATAACATCGGCAATTGCGCCGGGCAGGGTTCTCTCGACGGTGATGGCCGCGCCCTTGGGCGGGATAATCTGAAGTGTAAAGGTATCATATTCAGCTAAAGTATTAGCAGGCAGAGTAACAGTAAGTAACATCTGTTCTGAAGCATCCAGCATACCGGCTACGCCGCGCTCGGCACCAACCAGAGTCGCAGCCCATGTGACGTCTGTTTCATTCAATCCGTTCGAATCGGTGTAGTTAATAACAAGGCTGTTGTTCGGCGGAACGGTCAAATCGACCGATTCATCCTGTAATACGGAAGCTATAGTAAACTGGACGGTATCAACTACATCCAGCGTCGAAAGAGCTAAGACGGAACCTCTGATTTCCATCGAAGCGGAAGCCTGGTCAAGCCCAGAATAGACCGCAGCTTTGCCCTTCTCAGATGAGAAGATACCGGCTGACAGTACGCTGTAAGCTAAGACTGATGCAACGGTAACGAAAGCGATTAAGATGATGGCGGTTTCCAGACCGGTGATACCCTTCTGGTTCCTGTGTAATCTTTTAAATAACTTTGCGATTTTGTTCATTTTGTAACTCCTTTGTTATTTCTCCTGTTATTTTTATATTTTGTTCCGTTCTTTTATTAATTTGTTCAATTTTTCTTAGTTCGGTGGCTGCCTCCTTGGGATGTTTATTGTAGTCATCACTACATATTGTCCACCTCCTGGTTTAATCTCAGGACCAGGTTAGTTGAACAAGCGAGAGATTCGCGTGGCTTCGGCAGATACCGGTACCATGCGTATATCTCGTGAATAACCAGTATCAAATCACGCAGGTCCATCTGCCGATGCAATAGTGCTGCAACTCCAGTCTTGAGAGCGTATTCGATATAGACAAGCGGGTTGTCCGCCAAAATAACCGTTCTAAGATTCATCTGCAGATTCTGTAAGATAATTAATGTATCCCTGAATGATTTAAGCGATGCGGTTTCACGTACATAATAAATAACCATTTCCGGGGCGTTTACTCTCATATATAGGGCTATCTCATCCTCATTCAACCTTTTATTCAATATTTCCAGTTTTCCGGTTGACTCCAGCTCCCGCTGTAATTTTCCCGACCCGCTGTCATCGAATAAGAGAACCCGAATCGTTTTTTCAGTTGGACTATTTTCATATTGATTTATTATCTCTTCCATACCCTTCTCGCACTTTAAAAATATCGTTACTCAAATTATCCAACCTGACCCCTGTAGAAGTAAGATTTAAACGGACAGTTATCGGGAACCAAGTATGCCGTTTCTGTTAACTGTTAAGACCGTTGGAAAGACACTTTCGGTTCATTTCGTTTGGGTACCTGTTATTGCAGTCTCGATTTTTACAGCTTTGGATTTTGTTTTCATATGCACGAATTTTAAAAACAGTATCAATAAGGAAGCCATAACCAGCAAAAATGACGATAGCCAAATCGTGGTGATTTGCATTTTTCCCAGGTCTACCCCCGCCGCCATTAAAGTTTCCAAAACCGCCAGAAGCGACCAGCTGGCCGCCAATACTATCCAGAACATCCATCTTTCGCGGAGTCTTTTAACCGTTATAAGATAACCCGCAACGGCCAGGGCAACAACACCCCAGCAAAACGAACAGTTGATTACATTTATAAACATTGCATTCATTAATATGCCCTCCTGAGAACTTAAGTACTAATCGAAAAAGAAATCATTACTAATATTCTGACCGTGACTATCGGGTGCAGTAAGGTAAAAACGGACTGGTGATTGTATTCAACGGGTTCATTTTTGTGATACCAAAGTATCACCATTTTGGCACGATAAGTGATACGATGAGTGTTAAAGGTTCACTTATGAGTGTTGATATTTAAAATATTGTCCTGACGGTTGGGGGACCGGAGGGGTCATCGGGAAAATTGATAGTGAGGAATAAACCGTGACAATAAGCAGAAAGATAATTATTTCGATTATAGGAGTAGTCGTTTTAGCTTTTATCGCCGTATATGTCATTTCTGAAGTAACACTCAGCGCCAGTTTTAGAAATATTGAAACGATGACCATGCAAAGGAACATCAGCCGGGTTAATATCGCTCTTTCTCAACGGCTGGATAATCTGGAAATATTCAATGAGGATTGGGCTAACTGGGATGAAACTTACCGGTTTGCCGCTGACGGTAATCCTGATTACATTGACCGGAACTTCACGGATGAGAACTTCGAATATGCCAAACTGAACTTTATGGCGGTGGTTGATTTAGATAAAAACGTCATTTACCGGAAAGCTTACGACCTTAACACGCACCAGGAAATCCCGGTGCCTCAGGAATTAGAGACTTATTTAACGAACGATTTGCTTGTTTTACAATCGGATACTTCTCCGGGTACTGTCGGCGTAGTTTCAGTGTCGGATACCGCAATGCTTATTTCTGCTAAACCCATCCTGACCAGTTATTTAGAGGGTCCGACGAACGGCACCCTTATTTTCGGCAGATTCATCGATACGGCAATGGTAAATAATTTAACGGATACCATCCAGCGATCGGTTACTATCTGGCCGGCAGAAGGCACTCCGTTACCGGATGATGTCGTGCAAGCCATAACCTCCTTCACCGAAACAGATACCGATTATATTCATCTGCTAGACCGTGAATATATTGCCGGTTATACTCTGGTAACCGATATCTTTGGCAACCCGGCTTTTATATTTAAAATAAGTGCCCTCAGAGAAATCACGCAGCAGGGACAGAGGGCAATCCTCTACCTTATCATTGTTCTTGCGGTTGTTTGTATCCTGTTCAGCTGGCTTTATTTTCATATATTGAAGCATACGTTTTTAAAACGTCTTACTGCAGTCACCAAGAACGTAAACGATATCAGTAAAACCGGCCAAATCGTACCGGTAAAATTATCCGGTAACGATGAATTATCCGGACTTTCCGAAAACATCGATAATATGCTCGCCAAACTAAAACAAACCAGTACCGAATTAAACTCCCAGAAGACTTTAACCGACCGGATACTGGAATTTTCTCCGAATATCGTATTCGTTATCGATAATGACTTCAATATAACCATGGCTAATAAAGCTTTCTGTGACATTTTCGGTGTTATAGAAGCTGAAGTAGTCAACCAACCCCTATCGAAATTTGTAGCCATGGAAGAATTCGCGGTGTTAACACAGCAATTCGAAGCCAGCGGAGCGACTAAACTCAACACATCATTTAGGTATAAAATAAACGGCGTCGAAAAAACGTTTGATATCGCTATCGTTACGATGAGTCAGGATGAATATTTGTTAATTTGTAAAGACGTAACCGAAGAAAACGCATTGCGCGAAAGGTTTTACCTGAATGACCGACTGGCTTCTATCGGGGAGATGGCTGCCGGTATCGCTCACGAGTTGAATAACCCCCTGACCGGCATCATTATGCTGTCTCAGACTATTATGCAGGATAATATTCCCGAAGAATTAAAACGGGATATGATCGATATTAATAATGAAGCCTGCCGCGCTTCCGAAGTAGTGAAGAACCTCTTAGCTTTTGCCCGTAAACAAGCTCCTTCGAAACGTTTGACGCAGATAAACAACACGATTGCCGGAGTTATCAAGCTGAGAGAATATGAACTTACCGTTAATAACATCAACCTTGTTACCGACTTGGACCCGAATCTACCGGAAACATTAGTGGATAACGTCCAGATACAGCAGGTTTTTCTCAACCTGATTCTAAATGCTGAATATTCCATGACTAAAGCCCATAACGGAGGTACTTTCCGCATCAGAAGTTACCAGGCTAACGATAAGGTTATCGTATCGTTTACCGATGACGGCATGGGCATTAAAGACGAGGATATGAAAAAATTATTCCAGCCGTTCTTTACCACCAAAGAGGTAGGTGTCGGCACCGGACTTGGCCTGAGCCTTTGCTACGGTATTATCCAGCGTCACAACGGTGCAATTTATGCACAGAGTAAATGGGGTCGCGGAGCCACGTTTACCGTAGAGCTGCCTATTAATACTAACGAAACCAACGAAAAATAGGAGCACTGATGACTACCGGTAATAATAAAAAGGAAGTCCTTATCGTCGAAGACGAACATGTTATCGCCATGGTCTGTCACAGGATATTGCTGAAACAGGGTTATAATGTTACCCATGCCCCGGATGGTAATACCGCGCTTAGATTAATAGAGAAAAATAAGTTCGATATATTCCTTATCGATATTAAAATCCCCGGTGTCGACGGACTTGGCGTTCACCGGTTCATCTCTCAAGTTTACCCGCCGCACTCTTATAAGGCGATTTTCATGACCGGCGATACGTTAAGTATGAACCTGCAAAATTTTGAGGAAAATACTGGCTGCCAATTACTTAAAAAACCCTTCAGCATCGACGAATTACTGGACGCAATAACTTCATCTCAAAACTGATAATCGGTAACTTACTGTATATTTGCCGGATTCAGTATTGTTTACTAAATCAGATTCTGTCGCATGGCCTCTGAGACAGCGTGGGGACGGTCGTTAACCCCCAGCTTATCGAATATCTGGCCGACTTCTCTTTTGACGGTTGAAGAACTGATAAAAAGAGCCTCGCCTATTTCGGTAGTATTTTTCCCTTCGGCAATAAGTTTTAATATGGCAGACTCACGTTGGGATAATAACAAGCTTTTGTTCTTTTGTTTTAATAAAGCCAGTTCCGATATCAGACTCTGGGTCAAAGCCGGGGAAATCGGACATAACCCCTGATGAACCTGGTGCACCGCATTAGTAATTTCTTTGGGTGCCATATCTTTTTGCAGGTAACCGGATACGCCGGCATCGATAGCTTTCTCAACCGAATCATCCGCCACCACAGTTAAAATAAGGATTCTGATGTTCGGATATCGCTTCTTTAACTCCCTGGTCGCCGTGATGCCGTCCATTACCGGCATTTTTAAATCCATAACGACAACATCGGGTGCCAGACTGGTCGCTGCGGCGATGGCTTCACTACCATTACGGGCCACGCCGACGACTTCAATCTCTTTATCTAATTCCAAAACGCGTCTTAATCCCTCTAAGACGATAGCATGGTCATCAACAAGAAGTACTTTTATTCTGGATTCGCTCATTACTGCACCTCAATTCTCGCCGTGAATGCGGCAATACAGGATAGCATCCTACTCGTTATGGAAATTATACTAATTACCTTTTGCACCGTCAACACTTTCATAATATAATTACTCGCCTTCATTAATACGAGTCGCATAAGAAACAATATTATCGAGTTCTTCCCGGGTAAATAATCTCCAGCCTCTCATATCCCGGCGTTTGGCATCTTTAAAAGTCCCTTCCCGCAGCCATCTGAAGAAAGTCGGTTTACTTATTCCGGCCGCATGGCAGACATCGGCCGTTCTGTAATACTTTTTATTTTCTATCTCCACGGCTATACACGACTCCTTTAATCACTTTTCAACTATTATCATCTATACTCACCTATATCACAATCCTCTAAAGGACAATTGTTCCGGACCGAAAGTATCATTATAATGAGCCGTTCGGGTCATTAAGCTAATTAGTCTCTGCCGGAATAATATTTATCTTTACCGTGAATTCATGAATATAAAATTTTCGACTGTCAGGCTATGAACCTAATGGCTCATTACATTAAGACCGCCGTATTGCCATTACGGAACTGCAATATCTTACTGCAAATTCGAGGCTGTGAAATAATACAATCATCCTGCACCGTATTAGAAATAATTAAATAGGGACTAAACAGCCTGTATGAATAACGTATCTATCGGAAAAAGGGCTTTAATTGTTGTATTTTCTACAACACTCATTTTGTTTTCCATTTTGTACATCGTTCTCGATATTACCAGCATGCGGGGTTACCAGGAACTCGAAGAAAAAAACGCGAGGGAAAATCTTAACCGCGTTTCCGAATTATTAACTATTAAAACCAACTCTCTGGAAACGATATGTTATGACTGGGCCTGCTGGGACGAAACATACGAATATGCTGGACTACCGAACGATTCATATGTAGAAAGAAACTTGAACTCTGAAAGCCTGTTAAATATAGACGTCCACATGCTGATAATCTCCGATAACCGGGGACAAGTCGTTCTAACTAAGGCGATTCATCCGGTTGAAGGTACGGAGACAGTTGTTCCTCCGGAGTTAATCGAATATATTCTGTCAAAACAGCAATTGAACCCGTTAAATATTAGCTGGCAAGTTTCCGGCATAACCCAGGTCGATAACGTTCCATTCATCATCGCATCCAGACCTATTCTGACAAGCCAGGGAGAAGGCCCGAGTGCCGGAGCGATTACCTTGGTCCATACTCTTGATGAAACGACCATCAACGGCATAGCCTATACCGCTCATTTGAATATCAATTTATTACCGTTGGACAATCCGGATCTCCCCGCAAATTTAGTATCAGCTATAAATACCGGAAATAGCCCTGAAAATACTTTTGTGGAAACACTCAACAGACAATCTATTGCCGGATATTTACTGGTTAAAGACATCGATGGAAACCCGGTTCTGGTTTTTAAAGCGAATATTCCCCGGGAAATTTACGCTCAGGGGATTAAGACGCTGGCCTGGGTGCATATTGCCCTGTTCTTCTTTGCCGTCGTATTTTTCTTGGTATTTTTAAAAGTAGTAAACAGTACGATAGTGCACCGTATTACAATGTTAAACCAGAGCGTAAAAGACGTTCGGTCCGATGCCGATACCTCTAAAAGAATATCTATCCCGGGTAATGATGAAATCGTCAGCCTGGCCAATAATATTAACGATATGCTGGCCTCGATTGATATATCCGCGGCCAAACTTCGCTCTCAAAGAGATTTCATCGACCGGATTCTCGATAATACACCCAATGCAGTGTTAGTTATCGACGCTTCACAGCAAATTGTCCTGGCAAACGCAGCTTTTTCCAGTATGTTCGTATTCAATACAACAAACCTCCAGGATATAAAAATCAGTTCCGTTCGGGGACTGGAACCGTTGAGTGAAGTAATACAAAAGTACCTGGATAGTAGAGAAACCGAATCAAGAGCAGAATTACAGATAAATACCGGCTTATTGAATAAACACCTGGCAATAACTTTCAACCGTATGAAAGAAGACGGATTGTTCCTGATAGTCCTGACGGATGTAACCGCGGAAAGAGAAAGACAGTCCCGCCTGTACCTCACAGACCGACTGGCATCGGTCGGCCAGATGGCTTCCGGGATTGCTCATGAATTAAATAATCCTCTGACCAGCATTATAGGTCTTTCTGCTCTGCTTACCGAGGAAAACTTGCCCGAGACGGTTAAAGAAGACGTATCCACCGTTTACAGTGAAGCACAACGAGCGGCGAATATAGTTCAAAAAATGCTCAGCTTTGCCCGCAGACATGAATCATCCAAGTTACCGGTACAACTCAATAAGGTAATCACCGACGTACTCAATATCCGTTCCTACGACCAAAAATTAATGAACGTCGATATAGAGTGCCAGCTCGACCCCGACCTCCCCGAAATCATGGCGGATTACTTTCAGATGCAACAGATTTTTTTAAATATAGTAATTAATGCCGAGCAGGCAATAACGGAAGCTGGCAACAAAGGCAAATTGATAATCACAAGTGAAACCGATAATAAAATGGTTAAAGTAATGTTCGCTGATAACGGCCCGGGCATTCCGGAACATATGCTCAACCGCATCTTCGACCCGTTTTTTACCACCAAAGAAGTGGGGAAAGGAACCGGGCTCGGTCTGAGCGTATGCTTCGGCATCGTTGCCGCTCATAACGGACGAATTTATGCCCGGAGCGAACCGAATAAAGGAGCAACTTTTATTGTTGAATTTCCACTGAATTCTGACTTAACAAAGGGGGCACCAGATGACAATCGAATGTATTAAAACAGGAAAAGTTCTATTGTTAGAAGACGAACCGGTCATCAGCCGCGCAACCGGCAGAACTCTTGCGGCGGATGGTTTCGACGTCGATATTGCCGTGAACGGTCTTGTCGCAAAAGATAAGGTCGATACCGGGGACAATTATGATTTTTTAATTCTCGATATTAAAACGCCGATGATGAACGGCATGGAACTTTACGATTATCTTACGCTACAACGTCCTGAGCTGGCCGGTCGCGTGATATTCGTAACCGGAGACAGTCTGGGATCTTCGACGAAGACCTTTCTGGACAGGGTTAAAAGGCCATGGCTCGATAAGCCCTACACGCCGAACCAGCTAAGGAGTCTTATTAGAGAAGTATTTTATTGGGGAACAACCTATTAAATATTAATAAATGAGTACGGGGAAAAATATGACTACGACACTCCAAAAAGAAACTATACTGATAGTAGATGACGAAGAACCGGTCAGAAGGCCGCTGAGAAAACTGCTGACGAAAAACGGATATTCCTGTCTTGAGGCCGATTGCGCAAATAAAGCCCTTCAACAGTTGGTTGAAAATCCTGTCGACTTAACGATTCTTGATGTTATGATGCCTCATAAGTCCGGTCTGGAGTTACTTCCGGAAATTAAAGAACAATATCCGGATACGGCGATAGTAATGGCGACAGCCGTGGTTGAACCGGATGTTATTATCGAGTGTATGAAAAACGGAGCTCAGGATTATATCAGAAAACCGTTCGACCTCGGAAAAGTCGTCGGCAATCTGGAAACAGTACTCCGGAAACGGCAACTTGCCCAAACATTAAAACAGTTCCAGGATAGTCTCAAGGGTAAGGTTGCCGAACAGGCTGTTGAAATGCGTCGACTCTTTCTCGGTGCCATCGAGTCACTGATATGTGCTCTGGAAGCTAAAGATAAATATACCGCCGGTCATTCCCGCAGAGTCAGCGAATTCACCGTGAGTCTGGCTAAATTATTGAATATACCTCAGGAAGAAATGGAAGACGTGCGTTGCGGAGCACTGCTCCACGATGTCGGTAAAATTGCGATCAATCCCAATGTGCAAAATAAACCGGATAAACTAACCGACCAGGAATATGATTATGTTATGACCCATGTTCAGGTCGGGCCGGGTATAGTCCGGTCGATAGCTAACGATAAAATTATTAATATTATTAAATACCACCACACCAGATTCGACGGAAAAGGTAAAAACCAGGAGATTACCGGTCAGGATATACCGCTCAGTGCCAGAATTGTTACACTGGCAGATGCCTTCGATGCGATGACTTCGGAACGCCCTTACCGGAAGAGCATGCCCATCGATACTGCGTTATCAGAAGTGAAAAGATGCTCGGGAACACAATTCGACCCTTCCCTTGTAGAGGTATTTTTACATATTCCGGAAGTCGAAC
>CAZJQF010000008.1:35194-36829 GCA_964547925.1 uncultured Dehalococcoidales bacterium | reverse complement strand
GGCATCAAGGCTTTTGAGAAACCGGCTGCCGCCACGAAGGTCGAACCGGCCGCCGGAACTCTATACGGCGTTTCTACTTATAAGGGCGATATGGACAGTCCTTCCGCCACCGACCCGGCCGCTCAATTATCGCAACTGAAATTCGAAGGTAAAAACCCGGAAGAACTGGCCAAATTTATCTTCGATATTTCCGCCGCTCAATATAAAGGCGATGATATCCGGGTCTGCTCGCTGGGCTTAATCCGTTCCGCCGATAATACGAAATGGGATTTAGCCTTCATCAACGTTCATAAGGGTTAAAACCATAAAGCTAAAAAAGTAAGGGCGGGAATTGAATTCCCGCCCTTTTTGGTTTACAGGTCACAATGGGACCGAAAAACAGGTAAATTGACGCCTTTCCCGGAATATATTAGTATTCTATTATTCCAAGAGTTAAAAAATGACAATAACAAACATCATTTTAGCCGACGACCATCATATTATCCGGCAGGGGTTACGGTCGCTGCTGGAATCGGAAAGCGATTTTAAAGTAATCGGGGAAGCCTCCGACGGGCTGGAAGCCGTCCAGCTATGTGAGAAGCTGAAACCCGAGGTGCTGGTGACGGATATGGTTATGAAAGGCATGAACGGCATCGAAGTAACCCGTCAGTTAGCCAAATTACGCCCCGATATCAAAGTCATAGTCCTCTCGATGTATGATAATGAAAACTATGTCGTAGAAGCGATGCAAGCCGGGGCTCAAGCTTATGTGGTTAAAGACTCTACCGCCGACGAACTGGTGCGGGCTATCCGGGAAACGCTCGAGGGCCGGCGTTACCTGAGCCCCCCTCTTTCGGAACGAGCCATAAACGCCTACTTACAGAAATCAAAGGATACCACATTCGACCCGTACGAGACACTGACGACCCGCGAGCGCGAAGTGCTGCAAATGGCGGCACTGGGAGCATCGAGTTCTGAGATAGCCTCACGTTTATTCGTCAGCCGCCGTACGGTCGAAAACCACCGCGCCAGCATGATGAAAAAGCTGAATCTGCATACGCAAACGCAATTAATCCGTTTTGCGATACAACGCGGCATTTTACCGGCGGAAAAGCCTTAGAAAATATACTGAATGGTTATGTGTAATATTCAATCCTATGAAGATTTGATGACCTGATACACAATAGAAAGCACGAACTTTTCTCCCGAATCAGCAACTGTTCTCTAAACTACGGATTTTTGTGATACCATAATCAATAACGAGACGATGTAGCAAAGAGAAATTAATATGAATGCGGCTAACATCCCATATTGGAGAATAGGGTTTATTGAACCCTGTGGATAAACAAGCTGTAATGCCACCCTCGTCAGCCATAAAATGCAAGATGCGGCAAGTAACACAATTATTGAATACCTGTTGGATTTGTCTCCGTAAATAAGTAGTATATTTACGATTCCCAGAAGTACTAAAGTTAAAGAAAAGAATACATTAATAGCCCGGACTGCGGCTACCAACTCTGTCGCGTTGATATCAATATATGAATACCATTTCCATATTTTAGGTACAATAAAGTGCCATACTCCAAAACCGATTGAAGCACTGCTGCCAATCGTTACTAAAACTTTAGCAAGTAG
Organism: uncultured Dehalococcoidales bacterium; assembly: GCA_964547925.1. Taxonomy (GTDB): domain Bacteria; phylum Chloroflexota; class Dehalococcoidia; order Dehalococcoidales; family JAFGLR01; genus JAFGLR01. Next base: position 35,215 of record CAZJQF010000008.1, on the reverse strand, counting down.
ATACAAATCCATACCTTTTAG
>CAZJQF010000008.1:12812-35094 GCA_964547925.1 uncultured Dehalococcoidales bacterium | reverse complement strand
AATCTGGCTCCCCGACAAGGATTCGAACCTTGAACCTAGCGGTTAACAGCCGCCCGCTCTACCGTTGAGCTATCGGGGAATATTGAAATGCAACCCGAATGATTAGAACGCCAAGTATGATTATCGAATATTTTCAGCTTGAAAGTCAAGCTGATTATCCTCCGCTAAGTCGGTAAGAATATAATAAACCACAAGCATACCTGGAACTAATCTGTAATCTATACGGAATCATCTGAAGTATAATTTGTGGAAGAATATCGCCGTTTCTTAGTTACTGTATTTGAGGCGGATTATCCGCCGAGGTAGTGCTTTTGCACCCGTTCATCATTAAGTAATACACCGGCTTCGCCTTCCAGAGCGATTTTCCCTAACTCCAGAATATAGGCACGGCTGGCCAATTTAAGGGCCAAGCGACAGTTCTGCTCTACCAACAGGATGCTGATACCTGTTTGATTAATATCACGGATAATTTTTCCAACCTCAGCAACAAACAACGGAGACAATCCGATACTCGGCTCATCCATCAATAGTAATTTTGGGGCAGCCATCAGGGCACGGGCTACCGCCAGCATCTGTTGCTCGCCGCCGCTCATCGAGCCGCCTAATTGCTTACGCCTCTCTTTCAAAATTGGGAAATGTTTAAAGATATCCTCCAGGTCCCGGTTAATCTTATCTCTGTCTTTACGCAGATAGGCTCCCATTCTCAGATTAGGTACAATCAGCCTGCCCGCCGGGATTTGTACTACCCCTATCTTGACTAGCTCATGAGCAGGCAGTCCGTCTACTCTCTTTCCCTGAAAATAAATCTCTCCCGAAACCGGTTGCTTTAAACCGGAAATTGTCCGTATAATAGTGCTTTTGCCCGCTCCGTTTGCACCTACGATGGAGACCACTTCGCCCTCTTGAACGCTCAGACTGACGCCTTTCACGGCCTGAGCTTTTCCGTATTGCACTTTCAGGTCTTTTATCTCAAACAACATAGCGAATTCTTACTCTTTCCCCAGATACGCTTCAATAACACTTTCATTCGCACGTATCTCCTCGGGAAGCCCCTCGGCAATCTTTTTCCCATAGCTTAACACGACTATCCGGTCGCACAAGTTCATAACCGAATGCATATTATGTTCTATCATAACAATAGTGATGCCGCTATCCCTGATGTCTCTTACCAGCTTCATCATTGTCTCGATTTCAACATCATTCATACCGGTCATCGGTTCATCCAGAAGTAACAGCTTGGGTTCGGTTGCCAGCGCGATACATACCCCCAGAATCCTTTGATATCCGTAAGGAAGATTTTTTGTCAATTCATTTTTATAGGGACCCAGTCCCATTTTTTCAAGGATTCCCTCTACTTTAACTCTTAATGCTGCTTCTTCTTTTACTGCCGGACGGGCCCGAAACAGACTCTGCCAGTTACCGGCATGATACTTAGTATGGCAGGCAGTAAACACGTTTTCGATAACGGGCAGCATCATAAATAATACCGAGGCCTGGAAATTACGGGCAATACCCAAACCCGCTCTCTGGTGGGCTTTCAGTTTAGTGATATCCCGATCATTGAAAATTATCCTACCCGAGGAAGGCGGATAAAAACCGCAAATCATATTTATTACGGTACTCTTGCCGGCACCGTTCGGTCCGATTAACCCTAAAATCTCGGATTGTTTCACATTAAAGCTTAATCGGTCAACGGCGGCTAAACCGCCGAAGTTCTTGGTTAACTCTTCAACCTGCAATATCATGGTTTTCCAGCCCCTTGTTTTGGCGAAAATGGGGATTTCACAGTTTTACCGATTCTGGTTATAAATCCGACCATTTGTTCCCGATATTGTGACAAACCCATCAATCCGTTCGGTAAAAACAATATCAATATTATTAATAAACCGCCGGTAATTATCGGTGAAATTACCGTAGCTATACGTGTAACCTCAGGTATCGTAGTCATAATCGCCGAGCCGACCAGCGGCCCCATTATGGCATAACCTATGCCGCCTAAAATCGCATAAATCTGCAGATATATATTTACCCACATTCCGTAAGTGGTCGGGATAACAAATCCCTGGTAATGAGCAAAAAAGCTGCCGACCAGGCCGGCGATGGCAGAAGCCACGATAAAAGCCAGCATTTTATATCTATATACATTAATACCCATCGATTCGGCCAGACGCGAGTCCAAGCCGATTGCCCGCCAGGCCCGGCCGACGCGGGATACATAAAAGGCTCTTATTATCAGGATAATTATGATAAATATGATTAAAGACAAATAAAAGAACGGGGTTTTGTTATTAATACCGAATACGATATCCGGTAAAAACGGCAGGGAAATCGTCTCCGGCGGAGGAACGTTTCTAATGCCGAGATATCCTCCTACGTAGGAAATATTACCAACGACCGTACTGAATAACGAACCGACTACCGCAGATAGCATTACAAAGCCAAAGCCGGAACTACCACCCCCGAGTAAAATATAACCTATAGCTAATGCGGCTATCCCGGTTATTACTGTGGTTAACGGAAAACTCGCCCATACAGGTACCCCGAGTTTCATCACGAGCACAGTAGAAACATAAGCCCCGATACCCCAGAAAGCGGCGATACCCAGATTTATCATGCCGCACCTTAGAAGTAAAACAAAAGTCATCGCAAGAGCAGCACGCACAAGTGTCATGATAAACAGGTCAATATAATACGGAGAGTGGATGAATATCGGCAACAGGGCATATATTATTATGACTGCGATTACACAGATTAACTTGATATGGCGTAAAATGAATTGCTTCAACATCTATTCCTAACTAAACCCCTATATTCACGCCGCGGCCCAGCAGACCGTTGGGTCTAAACCTGAGGACGATACCGATAACAACGAAAATAACTATCTGAATCGGGGCCCCGATGTAAAACTGGCCGAAACTCAATAACTGACCGACGACCACACCACCGGCAACCGCTCCCAACAGGCTATCCATACCGCCTAACATTGTCATTAACATTATCGTCCAGAGTATATTACCGCCCATATCCGGGCTCAGACCGTAAGTCGGTGCCAGAATTGCGCCGGCGATACCGGCCAAAGCAGTCCCCATTCCCAGTGTAACCATATATATCCGGTTATTATTTACGCCCACTATCGGAGCAACTTCCGGCAGAAATGCTACCGTTCGCATTGCCCGTCCGATTCTGGTTTTCTCATAAACAAAGAACAGTAATACCGCTACAGCAACACTAATCACTATCAAAGCGATCTTAGCAGTGGTGAAATTGATGCCTAATATGGTGAAGGCTCCCTTAAATACGGTCGGAATACCCGCCGATGAAGTGCCGAATATTAAAAGCTGTCCCTGGGTAAGCACCATATTCAAACCCATAGAAGCAATTAAGGTCGCAAGGAAGCCTCCCTCTTTATCCTGGAGCCGTTGGAAAATTAAAACGTAACATATAACACCCAGCAAACCGGAGCCGATGACGGCAATTATTAAAGCTAAAAAATACGGAAGGTGACATGTAGTTATCAGGAACCACGTGGTGTAGGCACCTATGGTATAAAAAACGCCGTAAGCCATGAAGAGTATTCTGTCAACGCTGGCGATAAGCACCATACCGGTGGCCAGGATGACAAAGACCACACCCATGGCCAAACCATCGAACATTAACTGTCCCATTAAAGTAAAAGAAAACATTAATACCCTCTAATGACGGCACTCAGCCGCGGCCTAATATTTTCCGGTAACATTCCCAAATGCTCTTCCCACAACAACCCTTGATAATATATGTAATAGTTGATTTTTCTTAATAATAAATCGATTATTAATATTTTCCTTATTTGATATTTTATTAACCCTAACGTTTATTCCATCCAATATATCAAAACAACATTCTCATGTCAACCGTTAAAATGATAATTTTTCACCATTTACATCCGGTTCTAAAAGCCGTTTTATTAGTTCGTAAAATATATTTGTACATCCGTCTTACTTCTATTTCAAGAGCCAGCCGTCGAGACATACACCGCAGTCATTGTCTACTTTACGTGCGAATGCTTCAGGATACTGTTTCTTCCAGCCGTCCATTTCCTCGTCCGTAACCTTCTGCACTTCCACCAGGAAACCGGAAACAGCCATGCCGGTTACGTGCTGTGAGGTATTGGCATGAGGCGTAATAAGGTTAATCGCTCCACCACGGTCGATACCGTTAGGGTCGATGGGATCAAAACGGGCACCGTGGTCCATATAGGCAACGCCCGGAATAATCCGCTCGGTGACGTAAGCCCCGCCGAGGACAATACCTCTCTCATTGAAAACTTTTACGATGTCGCCATGCTTGATACCACGTTCGGCAGCCGTAGCGGTATGCATCCAGACAGGCTCATATTGATAGCCGTCCTTACCACGGATTTTCATCGTCTCAACCTCACGGTTCCAGACAATGTCGTCACACTGAGCATGCATACGCCACCGGCCGTGGTTAGATACACAAAGCAACGGATATTTTTTAGCTCTTTGGCTGCTTTGACGTTCATCATGCATCGGACCGCGTTCTATCCACTTCGGGTACGGAGGCCGTTCGGGGTCATTAGGAAAATGCTCTTTGATACCGGTGGAGGTAAACTCAAGCTTCCCGGTCGGTGTGCTCAGCGGATGCTTCTCCGGGTCCCGGCAGAAATCACTCATACCGGGCGGCACTTTCTGGATATCCGGGTCGCAGGGAATGACAAAAATACCTTCATTTTCAAAATACTTTCCCGTATCCAGATGAGCGACTCCGGAAGCCCGCCAAAAAAGCTCGATAACTTTATCATCGGAAATTTCATCGCCTGTATAATCCCGGTAAATTTTATCGCCGAGCTTTTTGCTCAATTTCTTGGCAACTCTGGCAACCGCTTCAAAATCGGAAACGGATTCCCCGACAGGCGGACAGGCAGGATATTCACGAAATACAGATGTATATACACCGCCGCTGGAATCGTCGGAAATATCATTGAGCTCGTAATGGGTACACACCGGCAGTATAATATCCGCCATATAACAATCATTCTCCAGCCACGGATGCTGCACTACAAAGCACTCGATTTCCGGACTCTGCATAGCTTCGACAAACCGGTAGCCGTCGTTCCAGCAGGTAGTCATGCACGGAGAATCGGACCAGACCATATGAATACGGGAACACCCGTCGTCCGGGAATTTATGTTCCGACCACTGTTCTTTCGCCGGGCCGGTAAAAGAGTGCAGTCCCCACCAGGAAATACCGTCGTTCAGGATAGCGTCATGAATCATACATTTAGGAATAGACTGTGCCGGGGGATCTCTCCATTCCAGTAAGTTCATCAACTCCGGAGTTTCCGAAGTTTGCATTATCGCCTGAAAACCGAAACGTTCGTAGACTTTCGGCGGTCTGACCAATTCAGCTCTGACGGGGATTTTAGGAACCGATTTCCCCTGATGGGGCATCGGAAACACTTTGGTGGTATTCCATTCGAGCATCTTAGCCAGGTGTCTGCCCGGTTTACCGAGACCCTGCATACCCAATAAGATGGTCTGCATGCGAGCCGGTTCGGTAGCATACGGCCCTCTCAAACCGGGGCCGCCGTTACCGATACAAATACTGGTAATTTTACTCGCCCAATCACGAGCGAGAGCCTTAATCGTCCATTCGTTTACACCGCATTTTTCGGACGCCCAGGCCGGCGACTTAGGCACGCCGTCCTCTTTACCGAGGACATAATTAAAGAACGGCTCGTAGCCGACAGCGTGAGTTTTGACGTAATCCTTATCGTAAATATCCTCGGTCAGCCAGACGTAAGCGATAGCCAGATAAAGAGCGGCATCGGTGTTAGGCTTTATAGGAATCCACTTATCGGCATGTACCGCAGCGGCGTAGTTGAGAGCGGGGTCCACATATACGCACTTAATTCCCAAGTCGGTGAGCCAATAGCACAGCCGGCTGGCCATCATACCGTCGATGCCGAGAGGTGTCGTCTCCGGGTCGCAGCCCCAAAAAAGCAACAACTCGGCATTTTTGGCGATATCCGGATAAAGATTAGCCGCCGGTTCCATTTCGCCGACAGGCTCACAGCCCCAGACGTTTTTAGAACCCCACGAATAGCCTTCCCAGCTATCGTTATTGCGCATCTGTATGGTATAACCGCCGAGCATCGATAATAGGCGGTTGTTCGTGCCGTGACTGGGAGCAATATGCTTACCTTCTCCGTGCATATCGGCTTCGGAAAGGACTGCCGACATACCGTATTTTTCTCTCACGCGTAAAAGCTCATCGGCAATAATTTGAGCCGCTTCATCCCAGGAAATCCTGACGTAACCGCTTTTTCCCCGGTTTTGCGGGTTCCGCTCACCTTTGGGATCCCAATCGACCCTCTTGAGCGGATAAGATACCCGATTCCTGGAATACACCCTTTTTTTATAGGAAAGGAAGAAGGGTGAGGGAAGTGAATGGTCAGGAGGCCCGAAAGTCTTGCCCCGGGCTTCGATTTTCCAGGGATTTAGTTCTTTAAAATTAGGGACTTGCTCATAGTTGAAAGGTCTTATCCGGGTTATCTTCCCGTTACTAGAATGGACATCAACCGGCGCCCCGCCCCGCGGGCCCATCAGGCTGGCGGATTTAAGGGTGTGTTTTTCATTTTTCAAATCGATAGGTTTTTTAGCCACTCTATTTACCCTATTTAAATTCTTCGATTATCATTTATGTTCCGTGCGGACTAACACGGTCACTTATCGGATAACGGTATATCCCCCAGGTTTATATCCTTCTCGGTGGAGATATTTTCGATCGTCTTCGGAGCAAACCCTTCGGCGTTTATAGTTAAGGAGTACGCTCCGACCTTTAAACCTTCAAACCAGAAATCTCCGTAGTTATCAGTTTCAGTAGTAGAAGCACCGCCGTCGCCGGTCAGCGTGCATACAGCACCTTTAATTATTTCTTTCTTTACCGGGTCATAAACGGTGCCCGCGATGAAACGCTTCGGCAAGCCGATATAATACACCCGCGGCTTTAAGCCGTACTCGGGATGCAGTACCTCAGCTTTGGCTATAAGGTCTTTAAGCTCCGATTCCTCCCCAAACTTTATCGATTCATGCGGACAGTTTTCCGCACACCGCGGCAGCTTCCATCCGCTATCCAGCAGATGAGCACATCCCGTACACTTCTGAGCCAGTTTAAGACTATCGTTAAAATAAATAGCACCATACGGGCAGGCACTCGTTTTCAAACACTCCCGGCAACCGTTGCATTTCGCCGGGTCAATGATAATGAGGCCATCTTCCCGCCGTGTTATGGCACCCGGCTTACAGGCTTCAATACACGGGGCATTCTCACAATGCTGGCAGGGTACGAACACATAGGCTATCTTAACCTTGGGAATCGTCCCTCTGACGTGTTCATCCAGCCGGCCCCAGAACTGTCCCGCATCGGGCTGTGGTTTGGCATAGGGCATCCAATCATTACCGCAATGCTCATCCTTGCAGCCCAACTGACAGCTATAACAACCGTTGCAGTGAGTTACATCGATTACAAATGACTTCACGTCAGGTTTCTCTCTTCTTTCAAAGAAATACTCACCGGTCGAAACCGGATGATGCTTTTATGGAAAAGAGCCGAGGTTTATATAGCCCCGGCTCATACACATGCTTATTTTTTCTTCTTTTTAGTCGCCTTACTCATGTCGAATTTCGGTCTCGGCAGACCCTGCGGCCCCTTCCCGATTATCCATTGCGGATGAACATCTTTTAAGAGTTGATAAACCGGAGTCGTCTCACCGACTTTATCTTCCGGTATCAGTCTTCTGAAACGGCCTTCTGCCTCGGCTACCACCAGAGGCTTCATGAAGGCGGCATCCCAGGAGACATCGCACATTGCGGTAATCCAGTCACCGTTCCCGGTAGAGTCTAGAGCACCAGTCGGACAAATCTTCGCACAGAAATCACAGCCGATACACGGCCTCGCCAGTACCGGCGGGTCCATCGTCATATCGATACCGTACATCGGACAGTTGTCCTGACAGAGTGTACATTTCGGATATTTACATTTATTCTTGTCGAACTTTAACTGGTCGCGGAAGGCTTCTCCCAGCGACGTGTAATCCTTCCAGCCGTCTACATGCGGGAACGGATAGAGCGGTAACGATTTCGGCGGGTCTTTCGGTATAAGATCAGTCTCCCCGTCATATATCCGCTGACTCTTCTCGGCTATCTCTTTTCCGTAAGCTTTCGCTTCCTTCAGGTCTATCGCATCAAGATGCCCATAGGTGGGACTCGGATACGGCCAGCAGGAATAATATGATTCGGCATACCAGTCAGCCCACCCGATTACCTTCAGGCCCCGTTTTTTCATCTTGTTATAGACGCTTATAGCGTAAGACTCCGGCGTATCTCCGTGAGTACAGAAGATGAAACTGTGCTTCCCACCCACATATTTCATACTATTTATGAAGTTGGATACATTCGTGGGTTCTATTCCCATTACCGGAGACCCGATACCTATCAGGTCATATCCGCCTAAACGGTACGGACTGGCTTCCTTTATCGGTAATATGTCACAATTACCCGCCACCTCTTTTATCCCCGCCTGTATCTGCTTGGCTACTGCTTCCGTATTTCCGGTCTGCGAAAAGTAAATTACGATACACTTCATAAAATATACCTCCTGATTAATTTATTAATTTCCGATTAATAAAGAACTGCTTTATTAACAGAATATATTTATTTCTTCTTTTTAATAGTCTTCTTCTTTGCCTTACTCATATCGAATTTCGGCCTCGGCAAGCCCTGCGGCCCCTTCCCGATTATCCACTGCGGATGAACGTCTTTTAATAGTTTATATACCGGAGTCGTCGTACCGACTTTATCTTCCGGTATCAGTCTTCTGAAACGGCCTTCTGCCTCGGCTACCACCAGAGGCTTCATGAAGGCGGCATCCCAGGAGACATCGCACATTGCGGTAATCCAGTCACCGTTCCCGGTAGAGTCTAGAGCACCAGTCGGACAAATCTTCGCACAGAAATCACAGCCGATACACGGCCTCGCCAGTACCGGCGGGTCCATCGTCATATCGATACCGTACATCGGACAGTTGTCCTGACAGAGTGTACATTTCGGATATTTACATTTATTCTTGTCGAACTTTAACTGGTCGCGGAAGGCTTCTCCCAGCGACGTGTAATCCTTCCAGCCGTCTACATGCGGGAACGGATAGAGCGGTAACGATTTCGGCGGGTCTTTCGGTATAAGATCAGTCTCCCCGTCATATATCCGCTGACTCTTCTCGGCTATCTCTTTTCCGTAAGCTTTCGCTTCCTTCAGGTCTATCGCATCAAGATGCCCATAGGTGGGACTCGGATACGGCCAGCAGGAATAATATGATTCGGCATACCAGTCAGCCCACCCGATTACCTTCAGGCCCCGTTTTTTCATCTTGTTATAGACGCTTATAGCGTAAGACTCCGGCGTATCTCCGTGAGTACAGAAGATGAAACTGTGCTTCCCACCCACATATTTCATACTATTTATGAAGTTGGATACATTCGTGGGTTCTATTCCCATTACCGGAGACCCGATACCTATCAGGTCATATCCGCCTAAACGGTACGGACTGGCTTCCTTTATCGGTAATATGTCACAATTACCCGCTACGGCTTTTATCCCCGCCTGTATCTGCTTGGCTACCGCTTCCGTATTTCCAGTCTGCGAAAAGTAAATTACAATACACTTCATAATAAAGTTCCGCCTTACTTATACTTTTAAGCGAACAATTTCTTTTATTGAATCGGGGGTTTGTTTTTCGCTGCGTATGCCCATTCGCCATTGGGCCGTTTCTTTACCCTTAAATCACATTGAACGTTCTGCCAGGGATTAGGCTGGTTCTTCCACAGTTGGTATAATGCCGGAAGAAATTCGCACCAGAGTGCTTCTTCATAATCGGCATGGTCGGGCTTGGTTTTATCTCCAACGCTAAAATCCTTCTTATTGGTAATAGCCGTCATCCGGTGAATGCTGCCGCAATCTGCCGCTGCCCATTGGTGGATAACGGCAAAAGTCTCATCTATCTGGACCTCATTCATGACGTGACTCAAAGGCTCTCCGGTGAACGGATACCAGTCCATATCTTTCCTTACGGAAGCTAAACCACCCAGTTCCTCAGGGTCCAGACGAACCGATGAACCCACAAATCCGACTTTATTCGGCGGATTCACCCATTCGAACCAGTTATGGTCGCCCGGAGCCCAGAGATAGTAGCATTTCTCCATATTCACCCAGAACCAATCGATCATATCCGGGGTTACGCCGGGTAAAGGGTGCTGGAAATCGGCTAAAATAACCCAGCCTTCTTTTTCCCATTTTGGTTTAAATTTTAACGCCGGTAGCGGTGGGGACAGCTTCGGCAGCGGAGTCCACGCAGTTCTGGGAGATTCGGGGCTATCGGCAGAAGGTATAATGGTTTGACCTGCATTGGGTACGTAATGGACACTTTTTTTAGTCATACGTTACTCCTTCTTCCCTGCCACAGGTTCAAGTTAAACTCTGCTTTCTATAATAATTTTCTACAGGTATTATTTTTAAGAAGGTACTATTTCAGAACCGGCTGAAATTTTACTTAACAGATAGTACTAACCTATAATGATATTGTAGGATAGTGTATCATAGTAAACTATGTATGTCAATATACTATCGTAAAGATGAGCTCTGAAAAATAATTATAGAAACAGCTGTATTGACTTCATAAGATAATGAGTAATTTTTTTTCAACGATGTATGCCCTTTATCTCCCGGGTATTTACTTCAAGCATACATCTAATTTATAATTATAATTGTATTGTTAGATAGTTTCCGTGTTATATTATATACATTCGGATAGTTATACTCCGGCCGGTCTTTCTCCGGAAGAACCAAATGAGAGTCTGAAATCATATCCCTGAAGGAGCTGGTTATATGGCAATAAATGCCGGATTTAAAAAGTTACTTGAACCCGGTCGCATAGGGAAAATCGAGACCAAAAACCGGATGATTAAAACTGCCGCGGGAACTAATCTGTGGGACCCCGGTGAGCATCGCGTTGGGGAAAAGGCCAAAGCTTTTTATGAGGCAATCGCAAGGGGAGGGGTGGGTTTACTGGTGGTAGAATCCCCTATCATGGAATACCCTTTTGACGAACCGGGCGACCTGCGTTTTCGCATCGATGATGATAAATATATCCCCGATGTCAGTGAAATAACCAAAGCCATTCATAAATATAACTGTCCGGCATTCGTACAGTTATATCACCGCGGCCCCTGGCCGCAGCCGTACGCTCCCCGCCGCGAACAAATCGCTTCTTCGGCTTTCAATCCTCCTATCGTTCAGTCGGAATTCGACCATCACGGAGAAAAAACACCCCGGGCATTATCCATTGCTGAAATCGAAGAGATGATAGAACTATTCGTAAGCATCACCGTACGCCTCCAGAAAGCCGGATTCGACGGGGTGGAGTATAATACTGCTTCAGATAGTCTCCTCACTTCTTTCCTCTCCAGGTTTTGGAACAAACGAGAGGATATTTACGGTGCCCAGAATATGGAAAACCGGACCCGGGTAATTACGACCATCATAAAAGAGGTTAAAAAACGTATCGGCCAAGATTTTCCCATCGTTTGTGTGATTAACGGTATCGAAGTAGGCGGCGGAGCAGAGGGCACGAGAATCGAGGAAGGCAAAGCGATAGCCAGGATCCTGCAGGAAGCGGGCGCAGATGCCCTCCATGTCAGGTCGCACTGGTTCGGGAATCACGTCGGTTCGTACCTTCACGAGGAACTTTATTATCCGGAGACCCAGATTCCGTTGCATCAATTTCCCCAGGGTCCTGATTGGAGCCACACGGGGGCAGGAGTTAATATCCCGATAGCCGCAGCGGTAAAGCAGGCGGTTTCGATTCCAATTGAAACCGTGGGCGGATTCGATGCCTTTTTAGCCGAAAAAGTGCTCCGTCACGGAGATGCCGATTTCATTGGCTTTTGCAGACGTTTGTTTGCCGATCCCGAAATGCCTAATAAAATTGCTGCCGGCAGATTAGACGATATTGCACCCTGTACCCATTGTATCAACTGCCAGAAAATGAATGTTAAACCCAAGGAATGCCGCATCAATGCGGCTCTGGGGACAACCGATTATATTATCCAACCGGCCGAGAAAAAGAAAAGGGTGCTGGTAGTCGGCGGCGGTCCGGCAGGCATGGAAGCAGCCAGAGTTGCAGCTATACGGGGTCATCAGGTTACTCTTTACGAGAAATCACACCAGCTCGGAGGATTGCTGCCCCTTGCGGCACTGGTAAAGGGACTTGAGATCGAAGACATACCCGCCATAATCCGGTATTATAAAACGCAATTTAAAAAACTCGGGGTGGAAGTCAGGCTCGGGAAAGAAGTAAATTCCCCGGTAATCCGGGACTTAAAACCGGATGCGATAATATTAGCTGTCGGCGGGACGCTCACGATGCCGGAAATCCCGGGAATTGATAATCGCATCGTCGTCAGCAACGCCGCACTGCATCACAGCTTAAAGTTTTATTTGAGGTTTTTCAGCCCGAGAATGCTCGGCCGGCTGACCAAATTCTGGGTGCCGATCGGGAAGAGAGTCGTGATAATCGGCGGTACGATAGCTGCCTGCGAAGTGGCCGAATTCCTGGTCAAACGGGGCAGAAAAGTAACGATTGTCGATTCCTCCGACGAACTCGGTATGGATATGATACACGAAAGAAGAATCCGCCTTTTCTGGTGGTTCCGGAAAAAGGGCGTCGAGATGCTGACCGGAGTCAAATTTGACCGAATAACCGATAAAGGCCTTTCCATCATCACCCGTGATGGGCAGAAGAGATTATTGGAAGCGGATTCTATCGTGCCTACCGTACCCTCATTGCCCAATCTCGAGTTATTCAAGAGCCTCGAGGGGAAAGCACCCGAAATCTATGTTGCCGGGGATTGTACAGAACCCGGTATGATTCCGGAAGCTATTGCCGCGGGGTGGAAAATCGCCCGTAAAATCTAGCCGATGTTGGAAACGTGCCTGATTTAATTCGCCGGTAAGGATGTAATTAGGCCTTCTGCCTGCAATTTAATTAAGGTTCAGCCCCAATTCCGTTCTGATATTCGGGCAGCGGCAGCGGGGTTTTCCTCAAACCTGGCGATTCCCCGGTTCAATAATTTTAATAAACTTTTCGCACTTTCGAGGAATTCTTCATCATCACATGCCAGAAACCGGGCGAAATCATTTTCCGTAATAGCTTTGGTTTCGGTTAACGTCTTGCCTTTAATGAGTGCACACAGGATTTCAATGCCTACGTTAGCCATCGGGTCACAGGTACACATATATTTAACATCCTCAACAACCCCTTCCCGGATATTAATATAAAGGTGCAAATGGTCCTGGCCTACCTGACCGCATACGGGTATTTTTTCGGTAATCGAATCTAAAAATATCGATGCATTTTCCAGAGAACCGAGATATTCAAAACCGTTTTTCAACAACCGGCGATAGTATTTTGTTACTGCCTCAAGCATCATTTTTATCCTGTGTTTTTTACATGGCGGGTTATGGTACGCAAAAAAAAGGGCAGGCTGATTTTAAAATCAGCCTGCCTATTAATATCTTTCTATTTACCGGACAGAGCAGCTTTAACTTTTTCCGGTGTCGCCGGCAGGTCACAAATCCTGACCCCGCAGGCATTATAAATAGCATTGGTTATCGCCGGTGCCGTGGAGCACATTGTCATCTCACCGATACCGGTAGCCCCCAGAGGAGCTTCCAGACGGGGTGTTTCAAGACTGATTATTTCCATATCGAATGAATCAGCTATCTTCGGGAATTTTATCGAATTCCAGTCATTTGTTTTACCCTGAACATACCGCTCTCTCAAAGCGTAACCGACACCCTGGTCCATACCGCCTTCCAGTTGGCCTTCCAGTGCCTGAGGATTGATAATAGTCCCTGCATCGACAGTTGTAGTCATTTTGATAACTTTCGTTGCACCGGTCTCGGTATTCACTTCCACTTCCGCCATCTGAACGTTGAAAACTTCGGATTTAAATGTCGGGCCTAATCCGTTTTCATCGTATGGAGGATTCTCCATTTTCTTAACTCCCTGATAACGCGTAGGTTTCCCGGCTTTTTTCAATCCGGCACAAGTCTTTGTTCCGGCTTCTGCCATAGCTTTCTTTAAATCCTCAAGAGCAAAAACCAGAGCTCCACCGACCATATAAGTTTGCCGACTTCCGGCTGCCGGACCTGAGGGGACCGTCTTATCCATATCGCGGGTATAAAGACGAATTTTATCTATTGGCATATCCATAACGTGGGCAGCTATCTGGACTAACATGGCATCAGTGCCTTCTCCGGGGTCGGCAGCAGCCACATAAATGGTTATGCCGTCATCGGGGTCTACTTCGACCGTTAAATCAGCCATATCGGCGGAAACACCAACTCCAAAAGCAATAGCGGCAATACCGACGCCCCGTTTCACCGGCCCGTCACTCTTGTTAAAAGCGGCCGCGTCCTGCAAGGCCCGCTTATAATGCGGTCTTATTGCTTCAACTACTTCCTTGAACGGCCACTGTTTAGCCACCAGACCGGTAGATTTGGCCTGGCCTACTTTTAACGAGTTCATAATCCGAAACTCGAGTGGGTCAATACCTATTTTTTCCGCCATCATATCCATTGCGGATTCAAGGGCAAAAATGGCCTGCGGTACTCCGGCGCCCCGGGCTGCCGCACTCGAGTTCGTATTGGTATAAATTAGCCTACCAACGGCTAAACTATTAGGCATATAGTAAGCACTGGAAAACATTTTTAAGGCACGGGTAATGGCGTTAGGAGCTCCGGAATACGCTCCTTTGCCGCCGTTAATCATATTGCTGTAAGCGGTTAAATGACCGTCTTTATCTGCGCCCAGCTTCACTTTCATATCGTAAGGATGTCTTTTTGAGGTTAGATAGAAAGATTCCGTAAGACTGGGGATATAACGAACCGGCCGTCTGAAATGCACGGCGGCAGCGGCAGCAAGGCCTTCGGATGATAAGGTTGCCTTAATACCGAATTGCCCGCCTACGAAAGGTTCTCTATAGCTGACTTTACAGCCTATAGCTTCCGATAATTGCCCGGCATGACCGTGTATCCAGCAACTACGCCCGTATAATATTAACCGCGCATTTTCACCCTCTCCTTCGAGATAGGCAATACAGTTCTCCGGCTCCTGTGCCGCCTGATGAACAATATGGGTCGAAAATTCATGCTCAATCTTATAGTAAGATTCGTTAAAAGCTTTTTCAGCATCGCCTACTTTCTGAATGAGCTTAAAGCACTCGTTAGGCCATTGCTTAAATATCTGAGGAGCTCCGGGAGCGTCCGCTTCTTTGACAGTCACAAGTGCCGGCAGAGGCTCATAATCCACCTTGACGGCAGCGGCGGCTGCTCTGGCATGTTCCCGCGTATCGGCAGCTACTACCAAAATCGGGTCGCCTAAATACCGTACGGTATCTTCACACAAAATCGGCTGGTCCGGATTAAGTCCGCGGACACAGTTAGTGCCTTTAATATCATTAGCCGTAACAATCCCTACTACCCCGGGCATTTTAAGAGCCGCAGAACTGTCGATACCTTTAATTCTGGCGTGCACTTCAGTGCTGTGGACAGCAGCGAGTTCCAGGGCATTTTTCAATTCAATATCAGCGGTATATTGGGCTGTCCCACAGGCTTTCTGCATCGACCAGGGACGGGGAAGAGAAACACCGATATAACCTTTCTTCAAACCGGCCATTACTTTTTCAGGTGTCGTTTCTTTGCGGATAAACTTACCGGCCAGCTGAACCGCTTCTATTATTTTTTTATAACCGGTACAGCGGCAAAGGTTTCCCGCCAGACCCTTTTTAATATCCGCAACGGAAGGGTTAGGATTAGTATCCAGTAAAGATTTTGTAGACATAATCATACCGGGCGTGCAGTAGCCGCACTGGATAGCGCCGGTGAGTACAAAGGCATGCTGAATCAAATGCGGATTATCCGGAGTTCCCAGACCCTCAACCGTAATTACCTCCGCCCCGTCTAAATCAGCCACTTTCTTAAGACAGGACCGGACGGCTTTATTATTAACGATTACGGTACAAGCACCGCACTGGCCTTTTCGGTCGCAGGACTGTTTCGCTCCGGTAAGTCTCAAGTCTTCACGTAAAAGGTCAAGTAACACTTTATCAGGTTCTACTGTAAATTTTTGTTTTACTCCGTTGACAGTTAAAGTAACTTCCTTCACTTGAATCCCCCTTCCTAATTTTTATCCGACAATAGTGTAACTAGTATACTATATATTATTACCACTAAACAAATTAATCGGCAAACTAAAATCGGAGAACCGGTTATTCCTTCAATAAGTCTTTAATTAAGGCGGCCATCTTTTTACGCAACCTTTCACTCAGTTCTACCATTATTTTATTTTCTTCGGGCGTCAGGCAGCCCGTAATCTCCGCATCCCATTTTTTTGCCCTAACGATACTGTTACGGACATACGCAAGTCCGGCAGGGGTGACTTCAATGACTGTAGTCCGGCGGTCGATGTTAGTTGTTTTTTGCTTTGACCGGGTATTTTCTTCGGTCTTTTCCTTGTGGCTGACATTCCTCCTTACCAGGCCTTCCTTCTCCAGAGTATCGATAACCGATGTCATACTGTGTTTCGAGCGAAGTGTTTCCTGTGCCAGACGAGTCGGTGTCAGTTTACCGCCTCTCACAATCAGATAATGCAAGACCTTATTCCGGAGCCAGCTCAGGTTAGTCTTCCCGCTGGTTAATTCATTGAACCTGATTAGAGTATCTGCAAAGTTGATATAGAATAAAAATTCCCTTGTGTTAAGATATTCTGCCAGCTTCTTAACCGCACTTTCCCGTGCTTGAGTAACTTCACTTGGTTTTGTCATGATTATTATCCTCGTTCTTCAGATTTCCAAATAATTTTTCCCCGGTCTTTTACGGCCGGTTTCCCGGTTATATATTTTTTGTTTCCGTCCCGAATGCTTTCATCATACCTTATTCCTACAATTACCAGATTAAATCCATGCGGTACCGGTTAATTTCCCGGCTATCCTTATCGTGATTATCGGTTCCTTAAATCTCTTTCGAAGGAAGTCTAACATAGTCTCCTAAAAGAAACAACCGAGACAGACAAATCGCCTAACTAGTATATTGACATATATATTATACTATGATAGACTATCTCACAACCTAATGGTAGCAGCGAAAAATCATCATCTATCAAAATATGACTATTATTGCAGAGATTCGGACTATTTTTTGAACGATTGAATAATAGGAGGAAAAAAGAAGAGAAAAAAAGTTAATGGGCTAATGACCTATTGCTGTTTTTAATCGTGGAATAATACATATTTAATAAAAACAAAAGAAAGGTAAATGATGGCGAGTACAAAATATAAGAAATATATAAATCAAATAGCACATGTCGTACCGGATGAAGGCGTCCACGTTCCGGAGCTTTTCCTGCCCTCTCTGGAGATTTTAATCGATAAGGAGTACGCGGACCCGAAATTTACCGCCGGATGTCATGTTATCACCCAGGCCTTTGAAATTGCGGGAGGCCACAAACACGATTTCGACGAGATTTTCTATTTTACGGGAACCGACTGTAACGATTTACAGGACCTTGGCGGAGAGGTCGAAGTAAGCTTTTTTGAAAAAGGGAAAGTTGTAGAAAAATACAGTTCCACCAAAGCTTTCTGGGGCTATATGCCTAAGGGAGTTTATCATTCCCTGAATTTCAAGAAGGTAAATGATTTTACGAAGCCTATTATATTTAACCATATGTTCTTTACTACGAAATACACCGTCGACCGTATGAAGGGTGCTAAAGCCTGAACGGGTTGACCGCTTTTTTAATAATCTCAATAATAAAATAAAGGGGGGAAAATAAATTTTATGGGAAAAAGAAAACTATTTCTAATCCTGGGAATCTGTCTGGTATTTGTCCTTGCTGTATTGCCCTTCTTAACCGCCTGCAACAAAACCACCACCACGACGACAACAACGAAACCAGTCACTACGACTACAACGACTACCACAACCGCACAACCGAATCCAAAGCTGAAAATCGGCTGCGTAACCTTCTTGGGATTTTACATCGGTCTGGATATGTATCACGGGGTACAGGCTGCGGCTGATATCATTAACAAAAAAGGCGGCCTGGATGTCGGCGGCACGATATACGATGTTGAGATTATTTTTTACGATTCCAATAACGATCAGGCCACGTCTGTCGCCGCGATAAACAAGCTGGTATTCGAGGATAAAGTTAAATATATCGTTTCCGACGGCTGGGTTTCAGTAGATGCCACAATTGCTATTACTGAAGCTAATAAGGTTATTTTATGTTCCGGTTCCGTCACCCCGGGCATTTTGATGCCGGAGAATCATTACAGCTTCATGCCTGTCTTCATCAACACCGGTAGTACCGGTATGGAAGGATGGCTGGCTGATACTTATCCGGATAAGAAGACCATAGTTCTGGCAGTCCCCGATAACCCAATGGGGCAAATGAGTGCCGGTAAAGCTGTCGGCCAGTTTTCAACTTTTGGAATTACGCCGACTATCGAGACCTATCCTGCCACCGCCACCGACCTGAGTGCTCTGGGAACCAAGATTAAGATGTTAAACCCGGATATTTTATTTGCGACCGTAGGCTCCGGACAGGCGTATGCAGCAGCTTATAACGCCGGATGGCGCGGTTTAATGTTCTCCGGTACTGCAACTACCGCCCAGGAATACCTCACCCAGATGACCCCTGAAATGCTTGAAGGATTGATCGGCGGTGCTCTGCCCACCGAATGGGACCCGCCGAGAACCGCTTACGCCAAAGAATTCAAAGATGCCTGGATTGCCCGATTCGGTAAGTGGGATGTTAAAGACTACAACAGCGTCGGCTGTTTCGACTGTCTCATCGCTGGTATAGTTAAAGCCAACAGCCTTAATACCGATGATGTAGCCAACGCAATCGGCAGCGGACTCGAATATGAAACCGCTCAGGGACCCGGCAGAATGATAAGCCGTCCGGACTTAGGAAATAACAGGACTGTCGACTCCGTACTGGCCTGGATTATGAAAGAAGTCCGTAACGGAAAAGCCGAATACGTGACTACCATAAGTATCGAGGATAGTCTCGCTTATTTCAGAGAGTATATCGATTTCCTGGCTCAGCATCCTGAGATGGCCGGCGGACCTCACTAACTTAATAAATTAGGGTAATCATACTCCCTGACCGTTAAATCTCCGGTTGGATGTTTGCGACCGTCCGACCGGAGATTTAGCATTTATCGGGGTTCCGCCTTTACCGTTTGACTTATATTAAAAATAAAGCCGATAATTTAGACTAAGTAACTTAAAGTGACCGGTCACTCATATATTAAATTTAACAGGCGAAACGAGGATCAATTGAGAAAGAAATTACAAAAACAACTGCCCGGAAATACTAAATACAGCTTTGAAATTCCTCCGGCACCTATCCCCGACACTAAAATTACTCAGACTTTCCAAACTGAAGTCGTCATTATCGGCTCCGGTACCGCCGGATTGGTCTGTGCCAATGCCGCCGCTGAAAACGGGGCCAAGGTCATCCTCATCTCCGCCAGCTCCCATCCCATCGCCAGAGGCGGTTCCAACCACGCCATTAACACTAAATTGGCTCGCTCGCTCGGTATTAAATACGACATCGGTACGAACTTCAAACGGGAAATCGACCGCGCCGGCGGCAGAATCGACCTGGACAAGTGGAGCCTCTTCGCCAAAAAGAGCGGTGAGGCTATGGACTGGCTCATTGATAAAATGACCGCTGCCGGTTATGAACCCGTCATCGAAATGGGAGAGACCGACCCCGACGGCATCATCGCTTCCTTCCCCGGTTCCCACAGTTTCTTGAGCGATAAGATGAGAACCGCTGGTGCCGGGCAGCCCTTTGTCGTCAAAACCCTGGCTAACCTCGCCCAGGCTACCGGAGTGCAGATTCATTACAGTACCGTTGCCAAACAACTGGTCCGCGAGAACAATAATACCGGTCGGGTTACCGCTGTTATCGCTGCCAATCCGGAGGGCAAGTACGTCAAATATACCGGTTCTAAGGCCATCGTTTTAGCCACCGGCGATTTCACCAAAGACAAAGAGATGGTCTCGAAGTATTGCCCGGATATGCTGCCATTAGTCAGCGATACGCCGGTAAACTATAACGCTCAGTTTATTTTAGGGGGGGTATATGCCGGCGACGGCCACAAGATGGGTTTGTGGGTCGGCGCCGCCTGGCAAAAAACCGTCCCCAATGCTCCTTTAGTAGCCGGTATGATAGGGCCTATGTCCGCTAACCGGCCTTTTAAAGGATTATTACTAAATAAGGATGGAGAGCGTTTTGCCAGCGAGGACATCAGCCGTGCCCAGTTAGGTTTGATACAGATGCGCCAGCCTGACTGGAAAATTTCTGCCGTCTGGGATTCTAAATATGCGGTGCGGATGGCCCCGTGGTATGCGTCAGGAAGCTGTTACAGTGGTCCGGAGCAAAGCATCGAAGATGTTGTCGCCGGTTGGGAAAGGAACGTGCAGTACGGTAAATTTTTAAAGGCGGACACCATCGCAGAACTGGCCGGAAAGCTCGGTCTGGATGCTAAAACAGTTAAAGCCACCGTTATGCATTACAACAGATTCTGTAAAACGGGCAACGATGAAGATTTCTTCAAACGCAAAGACCTGCTGATACCGGTCGATAGTCCGCCATATTACGGACAATCTAAAAACTCCCCGGATTTATTATTCGTGACCGGCGGTCTGCGTACCAACCTCGATATGCAGGTTCTCGATACGAAGAATCAGGTTATTCCCGGCCTTTTTGCCGTCGGCACCGTCGTGGGTGATATGTTCGCCAACTACTATACCTTTATGGTCCCGGGTATCAACCTGGGAGCTACCTGTATTACGTTCGGCTATCTGGCCGGCAAGAAAATCGCCTGTTCCTAAAGTTCCACTGCAATATTAAACGCATCGGTATTGGCAGCGGCAATATTGGCTACTCTGTTGCAATCTCCTATTACATAGGTGTCCTGAACAACTCCGGCTAACTCTTCAATAACCTTGGTATCCGGTGCCAACCCGAAGGATGTGATGACCGTATCGGCCTCCAGAAGATGGGTCTTGCCGTCCTTACCGGTAATCTCAACTCCCTTGGGAGTGATTTTCTTGACTTTACACTCATAGCATGTCTTGATACCGGACTCATTGAGCCTTCTCATCAGGGCCATTCGCTGGAGTTCAAATGTATCCTTACATAACTCTTCCTGGGGCAGCATATCGACCAGCGTTACGTTTTTCCCCTCATTAAATAAATCCAGCGCCGATTCAGTCCCGGCCAGCCCGCCGCCGCACATCACCACACGCTTTCCGATAGGCACTTTTTTCAAATCCGCATCACTGATACTAATCACATTAGGTAAATCAAGCCCCTTTATGGCAGGCCGGATGTGTTCGGCTCCGATGGCGATAATAAGAACATCGGGTTTTTCCGCTTCGATACTGGAGCGGGTAGCCCGGGTATTGAGCATCACCCTCGCTCCGGATTTTACAGTAGTATCAATATCCCATTGAATATAGCGGCGGAAGCCGTCCTTGCAGGTCATCGCCCCGGCTTCGTACAGTCGGCCGCCGAGTCTATCGCTTGCCTCATAAAGGACTACCCTGTGACCGCGTGCGATAGCGGTCTGGGCTGCCATCATACCGGCCGGCCCGCCGCCGACGACCATTACTTTCTTTTTCTTATCGGCTTTCGGGATAACCCGGTATTTGACCTCACGCCCCATTTGAGGATTAACGGCACAGCGGGTCGGCCCGCCTCTGCTCGGACCGTACAAACAATTCAAACAGCGCAGGCAGGGGCGTATCTCAGCACCTTTGCCGCTCTTTGCCTTCGTTACGAAATCCATATCTGCAAGCATGCTCTTGGCCATGGCGACAATATCAGCCTTGCCGGCAGCCAGAATTTCTTCCGCTTCGTCAATAGTTGTAATCCCACCTACCACCGATACGGGGATATCGAGATGTTTCTTAATCTCAGCGGCATATTCAACGTTCACCAGATGAGGCATATAGTAACCGGGGATGACCCACTCGACAACATCCGCCCGCATGAGTAACCCTAATCCACCGGAGACATTAACCAGATTAACGTACTGCTGAGCTTTCTTCAAAAAGGCCACCAGATCCGGTACCGTAGGGCACCC
>CAZJQF010000008.1:5874-12712 GCA_964547925.1 uncultured Dehalococcoidales bacterium | reverse complement strand
ACGTTTGTTCCGTTTCTCCCGCACTTCTCGTTATCCATACTCGGAATGACCGAGGGCACCAGTGCCGGCTTACCGTTCAAGAAGTACGGTTCGGCATTCCGGCCCGCATGAGTAAGCTCTACGGAAAGTTTAGCCCCGTAACGGTGGACTTCATCCGCAATCAGCTTCATACCCGGGATATCATAATCATGCACCACGGACAGCGTGCCGAAGGAATCCCTCGCTCTATCGTAGTCCACCGGAGTAGAACCGATGGTTACAATACCCACGCCGCACCGGGCCTGGGCACCAAGAAACTCGATTAAGTCGGTATTTACTTCGCCGGTTAAAATATGGGCATGGCTCGATACGAGCGGCGAAAATTGAATCCGGTTTTTCACCGTCATATTCCCGACCTGCAGCGGCGTAAAGACATGCGGATAATTGTTAAATTTGCCCATCATAACCATCCTTTTCAAATCATATCAGACCCGGGGTTTAAAGAAGTCACGCTACTAAATAATATTATTGCAGGCTACTTCTTGGCCATGAATTTTTCGGTATAGTCGATACCAAGACCGCTGGGATCCAGGATATGAGCCCCACCGTCGACTACCAGTGTGGCTCCGGTCATAAAAGATGAGTCGTCACTCGCCAAAAAATAACACACACCGGCAATCTCACTCGGGTCACACGCCCGGCGGAGCGGCGCGTCTCCGGTAAAAATAGCAAAAGCCGTCTCAAAATCGGTGTGTATTCTGTCTTTCATCTGATTTATCCCGGTCGCCAGCATAGGAGTCCGCGTAGCCCCCGGACAAATTACGTTGCAACGGATTTTAGAAGGCCCGAAGTCTAAAGCAACCTGCTTGGTAAGCATAATAAGACCGGCTTTGGAGGATGCGTAAGACGGAGAATTTTTAACCGCCCGCACCCCGGCTAGAGAAGATATATTAATTATCGAGCCGCCCCCGGCCTTTATCATGTGAGGGATGGCGGCTTTCATAAAAAGGAAAGGTCCGGTCAGATTAAGGTCGAAGACCTTTTGCCAGTCTGCCAGACTCATTTCTACCACATTTCCAAAGCTGCCCATACCCGCGTTATTTACTAATATGTCGAGCCTGCCGCCGAATTCAACTGCGGTGGCGACCATACGTTCGATATCTTCAGGATCGGCGGCATCTCCGGCATAAGTCTTAACCGTACCGGCAGGCAATGAGTTGGCTACTTTGTCCAGCATTTCCCGGCGGCGGCCGGTAATACAGACTTTAGCCCCTTCAGCAACAAATCTCTCCGCCGTTGCGGCTCCAATACCTGACCCTCCCCCGGTAATGAGAGCTACTTTCCCGTTTAACTTCATACGCCCTTCTCCTTTTAACGGTATTAACGAATTCAGTAAACCGGGTTATTTACCCAGATATTTTACCGCATTCTCACCGGCTATCCGGCCGGATATTATCGCATAGGCTGAAGACAAACCGGAAGCGACCGTAATGGGATAACTATCCCCGTACATCCCTCCGGCATCAAAACCAGTGGCATACAGACCGGGAATTGCCGTGTCCTGTCTATCGACTACCTCGGTTTTATCATTAATTTTAATGCCTCCCTTAGTTCCAATAAACACCGAATGCATTTTAACAGCATAAAAGTTGGGGCCGTTGAGGGGACGGAGATACTTCAAGTCTTTGGCAAAAAGGTCGTCATGCCCTTTACTACAAAACTGATTATATTCTTTAACGGTCGCTTTCAATACCGCCGTATTAATCCCTGTTTTTTTAGCCAACCCTTCAATCGAGTCGGCCTGCAGAATTTCCGTCGAATTATTTTCCAGGGCTTCCTTGAGCTCTTTTTTCACATCCGTAAGACGTTCTTCCGGTGTCTGGTCCGCCCTGATTTTAAAGAATTCCTGTACCACGATATCCGGTGTTTTTTTAAGGGCAAGTTTAATTATCGAATCATCGAACAGGCTGTAGCTGTAACCTTCCCTGAGTCTAGCACTGGCATTGCCCCCTAAAGTATCTTGGAAACCGATAGTCTCATCGCAAAATCTTTTACCCCGGCAATCCACCCAGAGGTCGGGCTCGCAGGCAATTTGTTCGACAAAACCGTGTTTCCCGCCACCCAGAGGGCCCATTCTGGCTACTTCAAGCGGGCCCAGACCATCCTGATCGGCCCCCATTTCCCAGGCCATGCGGATGCCGTCACCGGTCTTGTCCACATTACCGAACGGAATAATTTCCGTGCCTAATTCAAAACCGGAATATTTCTTTATCCATTCCTTATTGTTGGCATAACCGCCGCTGGCAATGACGACAGCCTTTGCTTTAATCTCTTTCTCTTTTCCCTTTTCCTCAATCACCACCCCGATAATACGACCGCCCTTTTTTATCAGCTTTTTAACCGGAGAGGAAACCTGAATATCCACGCCGGCCTCTTTCGCCCGGACAGCCAGAGTCTTGACTACTGCCACCCCGGCCCCTTTGATGGTATGGTAAGTCCGTTGATTATAAGGCCTGTTATTAACCACATCGATGAACTCGATGCCGTGCTGCTGCAGCCAGGTGATGGTGTCCGCAGACTTATCGACGACAGCCCTGACCAAACGGGCGTTAGCCCGCCAGTGGCTGAAATCCATAATGTTCTTAAAGGCCTCATCCCGGCCGTAGGTGATGTTCCTTTCCGTTTGCATATCGCTTTCCACGGCAAAGGTCCCTAAAAAGAAATTGGAGGAGCCGCCTAAGAACTTCCGTTTTTCAAAAAGCGTAACCTTTGCACCGCTTTCGGCAGCGGTTACCGCCGCCGCTAATCCGGCCGCACCACCCCCGATTACTACGACATCGGTCTCATTAATTTTTGAACGCATCTTTACTCCTTTATCGATCAAATATGGAAATTAATTTATAAGAATTATTTAAAGCAAAATAGTTATAGTATGTATATTTTATACTTAGGTATATCTTTTTTCAATGATACGTTCGTAAAGCATAATAAGATAGTTATTTAGACGGTTTTTTAAACCTTGAACTGAGCTGTGTTTTAATAATTGAATTTACTTCTTTTATGTAATAAGATTTGGTATGACTCAAGACAAAATAAAGGAAATCGAGGCTAAAATAGCCGACCTCAAAGCCCGCTGGCCGCCGCATTCCGTGCCACCCTCAATGTGGCAGGAACTGGAGGATTTGGAAGCCGAACTGGAAGCGGCAAAAAAGGATATTTCCGGGGGAAAATAAGGTCAGTCCGCCGTAAGCGGACTGACCTTTACCGTCTTAGTTCTCTTACTCGTAAGTATAAAAATCTACGGATAACTTGTAATAGTCCGATACCGCAATATCATTTTGCGTATATTGCACCGTTTTATCCGCACCCAATGAGGTAATGGAAGTTACATATTTCTGAATAACCGTGCCGTCATTAGTTTGGTAATTCCAGCTCATTTTTCTTACGTCTTCCACCGGCAAATCAGTGACGGTAAAAAACATCTCATAACCGGTATCCCAGACTTTCCGGAAATTCAATTCCAACAACGTCTTGCCGTCATCTGAAAAACGCCCGCTAACCGTGTAAGTGAGTATTGTATATCTGCTGGTACCGGAGAATGAATTACCCTCCCAGGTAATAGGCATCGTTCCGGCAGGTGAGATATCAATGCCATAGCTGCCGCGCATATAATTGACACTGCAGGACATCCTTATGTTCTTCCGGAGCATTTCTATCTGGCTTAAGGTTGCAGTCGTGGTAGTTGTCTTCGTCGTCGTGGTAGTTGTTGTAGTGGTGGTTTCCTCCTCTTCCGGTATAACCACCTCCGCCGCAGCCGTTTGCATAGCTTTCCCGCCGACGTACAAAGTAACCTCTATGATATGCGACCCGGCCGCCCCAAAATCCGTTACAAATATCGTATCATAACCGACCCCGTATGAAGTGCCGTCTACAATCCATTCATAAGTGGCATTATCCAGCGGGACATCGGTATCAGCCGCAAAAGTAAACGTCTGGCCGGTCTCCCCTTCAACATAATCCGGAGTGATAGTCAGAACATACTCCTGAAGTTTTACGTTGATGCGTTTAAAATCGACATATTTCCAGTTACCGTTTTTATTACCTACAACATAAATACCGAACTCGTTATTACCGGGTTCCAGAGTATAATCGTAACCGCCCGGATGTGTCGGGCTTAACAGCTTCTCTTCACGGTAAACGTAGTTGGCACAGTCCTGCGTGCCGGCATCAATCGATATCTCGATAATACTGCTGTTAGTCGTAAACCCATCTTCCAGTTCCACCGGATTGCCGTTGGAATCCGTTGTCATAACGGTATATGAAGGGAATAAATCATTACCGATAGTCCCTTCTTCGAATTCACTCCAGCGGGCGGCAATTGTATTGAAATCAACGAGTGATGAAGTACCGAAATAAAGCATTAAATCATACGCTTTACCCTTGCCGTCCAGAATCGCCTGGGCGTTATCTCCGGAGTTATAAGTTTCGAACTCTCCGTCTTCGAACCATATTTCACGGTCGTTTCGGCCGGGATAGTTAGGATCGGCAATCTGAAGAGCCCCGCCGGAAACGCCATAAACAATCATCGCATGAGCGCCGCCGATACCGGTGTTCTGGATGTAAATGAACTGCGGTTCGCCGGATAATTTCATCGCGTAAACAAATTGTTTCCAGACGATACTGTTATCGGCTTGAGCTTTGGGTTTTATTTTATTATATCTGGCTTCCCACGCTTCCCAATCCACATCTTTCTGAATGACCGAGGCAAAGCGGTAAGCCCGGGCATCGTCAAACCAGAAGTCCCGCGTGCCTTCATTATAACGTCCGTATAAAGACGACTCGCCGGCGCTTTTCATTTGCGAGTAATACCACAAAGCCGTAATCGATTGCCCGGCACAGTGCCCGCCCGGGGCAATAAAAGAACCAAAGTTGGTGAACTGCCAATCGTCGGTACCGGGTTCAAAACCGGTATTAACCTCGGCATCGCTATTGAGCTCGGATTCCGGAATGGAACTGACAACTATTTTGGAAAAATGACGCGTGGCAATCGTTAATGAGTCCGCGGTTAGTTCTAAAGTGGGAATTCCCTCCAGCCTGCCCGACGCCGCATCGTAATAAAAGGCCATGGCAAAATTGCCCTCAGGTATTTGCACCGGAATCGTAACGTTGATGATATCATTAGCGTACTCACCGCCGTTATCTATGATAATAAGCGGGGTAACGGGATTGAAATCCTTACCGAAGGTATGCTTTTTAACCTCAGCGGTTGAAATCGAATAATTAACACTATCAGGATAAGCACCGGCAGGGACATCAATTTCTAAACCATCCACGGGACTGTCCGGGGCGTTAACCGTTAAAGTACCGCCGCCGGCGGGAATCACCTGGCTGGTAACATCGGTACTTTTCCCAAGCGTAATTGTGCCGGTAATGCCATGAGAAGTCGTTGTGGATACAGGTGCCCCGCAACTGCATCCGCTTAGAAATAAAACAACGATAAGAAATGCCGATATTACGACCACCCTAAATCTGGTCATAGATGCAATCCTCCCCGTGTAATTAAATTCCGAAACTAAGAAAATAATAGCATAATGGCAATGAAATTTTAAAGGAAATCCATGAGTTCAGACGGTTCTCTACCAGATACCCGGTATCAGTGCTTTGCGTTTAACCGGGTATTCGTTAAATTCCTTGCGGTACCAGGCATGATTGGCCCGGGCACGCGGAATCAAATTAGCGGCCGTCCAGACGGCAAAAGCCAGTCCGGCCAGCGACCAGGTAGCTAAAGCCCAGCCGGTCCAGATGAGAATTTCTCCGAAATAGTTGGGGCAGGAGATCCATTTATATAAAGAGCCCTGCGGGATTTTATAGCCGGTCTCACCGGGGCCCCGCAAACTCCTGAGAATCGTGTCCGCTTCCCGGTTGATAATATAACCGATGATAAATAAGGCCACCCCGCCGATGAACCGGGCATCCAGCAGCCAGCTGTTATCATATTCGGGCAAGAAATTAAAAATGTATCTGCCGTTGAGATAAGCGTTAACGGTATTGAAAAACAGACCCATCACCACCACCAGTATCGTCATCCGGCGGGCTTCGCCGCGGGTAGTAAACGGATAGATAAAAGCCCGGTGGATATAATGGAATTCCCATAACACCAGAAATATAATTGCCGGAATGGTGCGGTCGTTTATCCCGAAGGCAAAGCAAATGCCGAAGATAATGGCGGAAGGGGCTTCCATTAAAATCCAGCCGAAGCGGCTCGCTGTGGCAGGCCCCCAGCCTTTCCGCGTATGACGTCCGTACGGAGCTGTAAAGAAAAAAAGCGCAATAAAAACACACGCCGCAATGACAAACCATGTAATAATAATCCAGTTTAGAATGCGTAATTCATTCATACTGGTTTTGTCCGGTGATATTCTTCCATCCACCGCAGCGTATCGGCAACCGTTTCTTCAAACGGGCGGGGCTGATATCCCAGTTCTCGGGTAGCTTTTTCGTGGCTTACCGGACGGCTGTTTTTCAACGCCCGCAAGCTGACCGGGGTAAAAAGCTGCCGTCTGCCGGTCATACGGTTAAATGTAGATACGATGGGGGCACTGGCCCGAGCCAACCACATTGGTGTGACAAACCATGGGGCACTAACCCCGGTTATTTTTTCGATAGTTTCCCCGACTTCACGAACCGTAAAATAATGTCCGGAAAGCAAATATTTACTGCCGGCCGGAGCACGTTTTTCTGCCCGTATTGCCCCATCGGCAACATCACGGGCGTCCACCCAATCGAAACCTCCAGCCACCAAAGCGGGCATTTTCTTATTAGCTATAGCGAATAATACAGTCCCGAAATGAGACGGCTG
>CAZJQF010000008.1:0-5774 GCA_964547925.1 uncultured Dehalococcoidales bacterium | reverse complement strand
ATCGTAATTCCGGATATGTAAGATTAAAACAAAGCCGCTACGTAGTACGTTGACTCCGTAACGGCCGTTATACCCATTTGAACGGGATAATTAATGTACCGCAAATCTCCGATTGTTAAAGTGATAACGACTTACGGTTTACTGTGCATTTACCCAGGCTACAATCTGCAACAGAGTACCGTCAAGACCGGAAATTCTGTTTTCCTGCTGCTGGATGTAAGCGGTAAGCTGAGCATCCGCTGATTTCAGCCCGTCAATCTCACTCTTCAGGTTTGCAATCGCAACCTCTTGTTGCAGCACCTTATTCTTTAAGTCCGTTAACTGCGAATCCGACGTACAGGCAGTGAGAACCAAAACCAGTGCCACGATGGTAACAACGACATTCCATATCAATAAGCCCTTTTTCATGATGCACCTCCGGATTATTATGGTATTTTTCTTACATTATAGCCTTATTTAAGAAGTATGTCTTGTAGTAATAAAGTAATCTCTGCCGTTAACGGTAACCGCCGGTTAAACTGCTTTGTTATTCTTATCGTCAGGGGTCTTTCCTTCAGAAATGCGTTTTCTTTTCGCTCTCAAAGCCCGCAGGTCTTTCAATCCGGTCGGTAAAAACTTTCCGCCGGTTAACAATCCCGTTGCCACCGCCATTATCGTCGGCGTCGCCGCATGAGTCGTAAACCACGCAATAAAGGGCAGCCCGACCAGACTTAAAGTCATCGAAAGAGGGACGTTACGGGTCACCGCCATCGGCACCAGAACTAAAAATAAAAAAATACCGAGACCTACCCAACCGGCATAAATACAAAAAACTGTTACTATTGACCCGACCATCGGCCCCATTCCCCGGCCCCCGGAAAACTTGAGAAATATCATCCACATATGGCCGACAATAGAGAAAAATCCGGCTAACATGACGAATAACGGAGGGACACCGAGCCCGTAAAAGGCGATTATTACGGCTGCGGCTCCCTTACCGATATCGATAAGCCCTACTAACAAGCCGGGCAACTTCCCGACTGATTTGATAGTATTCAGGCTGCCGACATTGCCGCCCCCGAGACGGCGGATATCCGTTTTCCTGACGAGGCGGGTAATAATATACGCCGTAGGTATCGAACCCAGCAGATAGCCGATGATTACAGCCAGAATTTCCCGGATTATCACTGGGTTTCCTCGTAATAAGCCATCCCTACCGCACCGGTACCGATAGCGTAACCCATCAAAGGACTGAATTCCGTGAGCCAGATTTCACGGCAATTAAATTCTGCCCGGATAATATCCCGCAGCTTAACGGCCTCTTCGGGAGCATTAGTATGCATCACGGCAACCCGTACCGGATGGCTATCGACCTCATCTTTCATAATCTTTATAATCCGCCGTATCCCGTTTTGATGACTTCTCTCGATACCGTAAAAATGGACCAGTCCGGCAGAACGCTGGTTAATCGATAATATCGGTTTTACTTTCAACAAAGACCCTATTTGCGAGGCCACTTTGGGAATTCTACCCGAGCGGAATACATGTTTTATCGTATCTAAAAAGGCTACGATATTAACCTTATCCCGGATTTCTTCGGCTGTTTTCAGAACTTCATCAAAATTCTTACCTTCAATAGAGGCACGAGCGGCAGCTAACGCGATTAGCCCTGTTGCGGCAGTGCTGGTTCGCGAGTCCATCAGTTCGATATGCGTCCCGGGGATTTCGGCGGTTATTTGCTCGGCAGCTACTCTCGCCGTTTTGAGAGTCGCACTCAGTTTTTCCGAAACGGTCAGACAAAGGATATCAGCGGAAATATCTCTGGCTTTTCGGAAAGCTTCAAGAAAATCAGTTGGTGACGGGGCTGAAGTCTCAAAAGTATCCGGTTCTTTCAAGAAAAGCTCATAAGCCCGGGTAGGTGTAATGTCCACCCAATCGCGGTATACTTTACCGCTTACGATAAAACTCAAAGGGACAACTATGATTTGATATTGTTCGGCAAGCTCTTTGGTAAGGCAGGCCAGACTATCCGTAACTATCGCCACACGGGACATCGAGGCCTCCTTCTTGATTAAGGTTGGTTACGTTTTATCCGGTGTTCCAATACCGCAGGTGTGATAAACAATCCCAGCACGACGAAAACGAGAATGATAAAAGTCACCAGCGGCAGCCTGCCCTGAGCGTAATAAGAAACCAACGCCAGTGTCAGCATACCGGAAATTAACAACATTGCGATTTTAAGGCTCCGCCGTCTGAGGCGTATAAATATACCGACACTGACCGCCATTATTAGAAAACTTAAACCGATTGACGGCCCGAAATAGCGAAGATAATCCAACCCAAGATTACCCTCATAGCCGATAACCAGAAACCAACTGACGGCAATCGGAACCGGCAGCAACATCAGGGTACTGTAAAGCCAGTCTCTTTTAATTATCTGAACGGTAACGTTATATATTATTACAACAGCCAGCGGTATATAAATAATTATCGCGATCCATTTCCACCCGGGGGGCAGATAAAATACCGCTAGGCCGGCTAAAACAACCGGAAGCATCGAATAACCCAACCATGTTAATAACCAGGTAGGCCGCTCCTGCCACCAACCATAAATTGCCGCCCCAAAAACCAGTGTTATCCCTACCAATATCCAAATGGCTCCGGGCCACCAGCTTAAAGTGAACAGTGCCGCAAAAAGAAGATGCGGCATTACGGCAAGCAAGGTCTGTCTCCAGGTACCCTGACTGTGAGCTTCGTATAATTGCCGGGCGACGAGTTTTGCCGAGCCCATTACCTTTAGACAGGTTTTAACCGCTTCTTCTTCCGAAAGACCGTTTTCCTTCAAGTCGGCAAACTTTTCTTCTAGGTGGTCTCTCAGTTCGGTAATGATTTCTTTCTCGGCGGTGTTACCCAGCCTCAAGTTTTTTCTAACCGTATTTAGATAATTACTTAAGGCAACCGGTGCCATACTCCCACATCCTCACTAACTGGCAGGTTTTATAATCAAATTCATTGCCGACAGGAACTCCTGCCATTCGCCGCGTTTTTCCAGCAGGCCAAGACGTCCTTTTTCCGTGATATGATAATACTTGCGCTGTTGTCCTCCGGGTAACAACTCCCATTTGCCCTCAACCAATCCCATTGTTTCAAGACGGTGGAGTGCCGGGTAAAGCGTGCCTTCTTTAAAGTTAAAGTATCCTTTACTCCGGTCGGACAACTCTTTAATGATTTGATACCCGTACATCGGTTTCTCTACCAGTAAACACAGCAGTAAAGAATCCGTACTGGTCGTAATTAGCTCATAACTCTTAGCCATATATTTACCCTCGGTATTATTTTGATGTACCCTCATTAAAGCACGGGATTTTCAATTTTGCAACTGCTTTTAACTCTTGTTCCCCAAAATCTCCAATGCCTCGGCAACTACGAATAACGAGCCGGTAATACAAACCAGACCGTTTTCACCGGCCAGACTGACCGCTCTCGTTATCGCGGCAACTACATCGGGAGTAATTTCCGTCGCTATATTTTCTTTAGCAAATTCCGCAGTTATGAGCTCCGGGGCCATCGCCCGCACGTTACGGGAACGGGTGGCAATAACTGAACCGGCCACGGGTACCAGCACCTTTGCGATTCCGGTTATATCCTTATCGGAGGAAGCCCCGATGACAAAAACAGCTTTTTGATTATTAAAATACTGCTCCAGCGTTTGCCTCAATTTGAGAGCGGAATCAGCATTATGGGCCCCGTCCAGTATTATTGCCGGATGCTGTCTGACTATCTGAAAACGTCCCGGCCAGTTTACCTCGGCCATGCCCCGGATGATATTATTTCCCGTAATATTAAAACCCCGCTCCATCAATACTTCCAGAGCGGCTAAAGCCGTAGCGGCATTTATCAGCTGGTGCTCGCCCAGCAAAGTTATGGCAAACTCGTAGCTGCCGCGCCGCCCGCTTACCATCACCGTTTGGTGATTGATTTCCCTGTGTTCCATACGCCATTTAACTTCGCTGCCGACCTGGATTAATCGAGCCCCTTTTTGCTCACACTGATTTCTTATGACCTCACCGGCTTCTTGATGCTGCGGGGCGGAAACAACGACGCAACCCGGTTTGATGATTCCCGATTTTTCCCCGGCGATTTCAGCCAGTGTGTTCCCCAGCACTTCCATATGGTCGTAACTTATCGAGGTTAAAACACAAACCTCCGGGTTCCTGATAACATTAGTGGCGTCATATTTACCGCCCATACCGACTTCCATTACCTGAAAATCAACCGCTTTTTCCGCGAAGTAGATAAAAGCCATGGCGGTTAATACTTCAAACGTGGTCAATTTACCGTAAGCAGCCCTGCGGTTAACTTCGGCAACGGCGGGTTTCAGCTTACCGATTATACCGATTAACTCTTCCTCTGAAATCAACTCATTTCCGATACGAATCCGCTCCTGTAAAGTCAGCAGATGCGGGGATGTATACAATCCGGTTTTATAACCGGCTGCCGTCAGCACCGAGGCTATCATCGCAGCGGTACTGCCTTTGCCTTTGGTACCGGTAATATGCACGGACTTCGTTTTAAGGTGCGGATTATCGAAGTTGGCCAGCAGTTCATCCATACGGCGCAAATCATAATTCGCCGCCGCGTGAGGCACCGGCGTTTTTTCGTAATCGGTAAAGCTGTAAATATATGCCAGGGCTTCTTTATAATTCATAGGACTCGGTGAAATTATAACATTGGGAATTATTACTTAACAATCATTGCGGCTACTTGACGGCTTTTGTTTTGGCTGGTATTATCAGCCTGCGGAGGGTGATATGAAATTTACCGAAAAACTGGCGAACGCCACCTTTAAAAATAACAGCTTGCTCTGCGTCGGACTGGATACCGACCCGGCATCGATGCCGGAAAACGTCGGTGTATTTGAATTCAATAAAGCGATAATCGACGCCACCGCCGACCTCGTGTGTGCCTATAAACCTAACCTGGCTTTTTATGAGGCGATGGGTATTGAGGGACTGGAAGCCCTCCAAAAAACGGTTAAATACATCCCTCAGGACATTCCGGTTATCGCCGATGCCAAACGCGGCGATATCGGCAATACGGCCAAAGCCTATGCCAAAGCCATTTTCGATGTAAACGGCTTCGACGCAGTCACCGCCAGCCCTTATTTAGGCTTCGATTCTCTGGAGCCGTTTATAAACTATCAAGATAAAGGCGTTTTTATCCTCTGCCGGACCTCTAACCCGGGGGCCGTCGATTTTCAATCCTTACCCTGTAACGTATCTCCTGCACCTAAACACCTGTTCGAAATTGTAGCCGATAAAGCCGCCGGATGGAATAAATACGGCAATATCGGATTAGTGGTCGGAGCGACTTATATAGAAGAATTAAATACCATCCGGCAAAATCACCCGGATATCCTGCTGCTGATTCCGGGCGTTGGGGCTCAGGGAGGCGACCTGGAAGCAGTTATGCGTTACGGATTGGACGCCCGCCGGGCCGGAATTATCATCAATTCGTCCCGCCAGATACTTTATGCATCGAAAGGCAAAGATTTTACTCAGGCGGCGAGAAAAGCAGCGGAAAAAACCAGAGATATGATTAATCAGTTCCGCCACGTAAAATAAGCTGATTATGGTAAAAGAGATTAACCCGGGAGATATCGTCCGTTTAAAAAAGCCGCACCCCTGCGGCAGCTACGAATGGGAAATTATCCGTCTCGGTACGGACGTCAGAATTAAATGCGTAAAATGCGGGCATACCGTGTTAATTGAGCGTAGTGAACTGGAGCGAAGAAT
>CAZJQF010000007.1:35114-37468 GCA_964547925.1 uncultured Dehalococcoidales bacterium | reverse complement strand
TGGGCGGTAATGGGCTCGAACCATTGACCTCTGCGATGTCAACGCAGTGCTCTAACCAACTGAGCTAACCGCCCTTAATAACTAGAGGCAATTTATTCTACCCGATGTTTTCCGCCAGCGTCAAGCTTTATATCATTATGTAATCAAGCGGTTATACTACTTCCTGATAAGTTTGAAACCGAATACATAATATATTAAAATACGTCTGATTCGTCCGTAACTCCGGATTAACGTCCGTTTTTGGCTTTTCAGCCTTAAAAAATTCACTTTCCTTGTTCAAAATGATAGAATAAATGTTGGATAGCATCCAAGCTAATTTGTTGAAGGTAATATGTCTGAATTCGAACCTAAGATCGTAGCTTTTCTTTGTAACTGGTGTGCCTATAGAGGCGCCGACCTCGCCGGAACTTCACGGTTCCATTACCCGTCCAATGTGCGGGTGATACGTTTGATGTGCAGCAGCTCCATCGACCCGGCTTATATTCTCGAAGCATTACTGAATGGGGCGGATGGAGTTCTGGTAGCCGGCTGCCATCCGGGAAACTGCCATTATGTCGACGGCAATTATAAGACGTTACACCGTGTAGAAGTAATGAAAAACGTATTACGGCAGGCCGGTATCGACGAAAATAGATTATGGTTACGCTGGATTGACGCCAGCGAAGGTAACTTATTCAGCAAAACCATTCATGAGATGGTCGAGGAACTTAAAACCAAAGGCCCTAATCCGTTGCGTAAACCCTGGCAGGTCTGGCAGGAGACCGGCGTTAAGTCTAATTCTTAAATAAAGGTACGAGCATGAAAGTAGAAGCGGCAATCAGTTTAAAAAATAACGACACCCTTGGTGCAGTGAGAGATTTTTTAGCTAGCTTACTGAAAGAAGGTATCGTCGATTATTTATTAGTCCCGGAAGCGATGGCAAGCGGCCAGACTCAAGCACCGTCGTTAATCAAAGACCCGGCCTTTTTAGCCAAAGCTAATCCGTTCTCTCCGGTCATGCCTACGAACACAGCGTCTGTGGTTTCTCAACTGACCAACGATAACCCCGGTAAAAAGCTGGGTGTGGTATTACGTCCCTGTGAAATCAGGGCATTAATCGAATTAGTAAAGCTGAATCAAGCAAATTTAAACAATGTTACCCTCATCGGTATCGATTGTCTCGGTACCGTTGAGGTGGAAGATTACGCTAAATTTATAAAAGAAGGTACCGGCTCACCCGAAGAAAAAGAAGCCAAGCTACTATCCGAATTAAAAGAGAATATTTCTAAGGATACTAAGCTATCCGTGTCACTTCGTCCTGCCTGTAAAATGTGCGTTTATTTCACGCCGACAATGGCTGACATTACGCTCAGCTTATACGGTATTGAGGATAATATTTCGGTTATGATTGAAGACACTTTAGCCAAACAGCTTAAGCTGGAAGTTAAAGAGAATCCGGCGCGTACAGAGGCTGCAAAACAACTGCTGGAAAAGCGTTCCGCTGTCCGTGAGAAAACTTTGCAGGCATATCGCGAAAAAACCAAGACCGTAGTCGATTTTGCCGACGAGTTATCGACCTGTATCCGGTGCTACGCCTGCTCTTCCGCTTGCCCGGTCTGCTACTGCCGCACCTGTTTCTTCAAGACCGACACTTTTAAACCGGAATCAGAACGTTATTACCGCTGGGCGGATAAAGAAGGGGCTTTACGGATGCCGACGGAAACCCTGCTTTACCACTTGACCCGGATGAACCACGTCGGAGCTTCCTGCGTTAGTTGCGGTATGTGTGAAAGTGCCTGTCCGCGGAATATACCGTTAACCGTTATGTTTGCCGCCGTGGCCGACTCCGTTCAAAAAGCCTTGAATTATACTTCAGGCAAGAGCCTCAATGATAAAATACCTCTGTCTTCCGTTAGACAAGAGGGAGCTTAAATTATGGCTGTCGTCGTCAATCCGTTTAAAGATGCCAGCGATGCCATCAAGGAAGCCGGCGGTAAGGCTTTCGATTCGTGCTACCAGTGCGGTTTATGCACCGGCACCTGCCCCTGGAATCTTGTCCGTAGTTTCGCGACACGTAAGCTGATACATCAGGCCCAGCTCGGTCTGGTAGAACTCGAGAGTGAAGATACATGGATATGTGCGACCTGCGGTGCCTGTGTCGAGCGATGCCCCCGTGGTGTAAAGATTATCGATATCATGGTGGCGATGCGCCGTATCAGCAGCCAGTGGGGCAGCACGCCGAAAGCGTTAAAAACAGCTTTAACCAGTATTGCGGCCGGCGGTAACCCGTGGGGAGAAGTTCGGGAAAAACGGACCGAGTGGACTAAAGGACTGAACGTTAAAACATACACTAAAGAGACTGAGGTTTTATACTT
>CAZJQF010000007.1:30238-35014 GCA_964547925.1 uncultured Dehalococcoidales bacterium | reverse complement strand
TGGCAAAACTTCTTGCCGAAGGTAAAATAAATCCGACTAAATCATATCCGAAAAAAGTCGCTTATCACGACCCCTGCTATCTGGGCAGGCATAATAAAATTTACGACGAGCCGAGAAACGTCCTGAAGAGTGTTCCCGGCCTGGAACTGGTAGAAATGCCGGACTCCCGTGAAAACAGTCTGTGTTGCGGGGGCGGCGGCGGGAGAATCTGGATGGATACGAAGAAAGAGGAAAGATTCTCGGATATGCGTATCGAACAGGCTATAGAAGTCGGGGCTCAGGTTTTAGCCGTAGCCTGTCCTTATTGTATGGTCAATTATGATGATAGCGTCTTAACTATGAATAAAGAGGATGTCCTGGAAATTAAGGATATCTCTGAAATTATCAGTGAAGTAATTTAACGAGATTAGCTTATGGAAAAACGAATCGGTGTTTATGTTTGTCATTGCGGTACGAACATCGCCAATACGGTTGATGTCGAGGATGTCGTAAAATACGCCTCAACGCTACGCGGCGTAGTCATCGCCCGCAATTATATATTTATGTGTTCCGACCCCGGTCAGGAACTGATTCTAAAAGATATTAAAGAGTTTAAACTGAACCGGGTTGTGGTTTCCTCCTGCACGCCCCATTTACACGAAAGAACCTTTCGTAACGTATGTAAGCGAGCCGGTTTGAATCCGTATCTATTTCAGATGGCGAACATCCGCGAACAGTGCAGCTGGATTCATACCGATAAGGCCCAGGCTACCGCCAAAGCTAAAGAGC
Source organism: uncultured Dehalococcoidales bacterium (assembly GCA_964547925.1). Lineage (GTDB taxonomy): Bacteria > Chloroflexota > Dehalococcoidia > Dehalococcoidales > JAFGLR01 > JAFGLR01. The sequence goes on along the minus strand of CAZJQF010000007.1, from coordinate 34,246 downwards.
TTGTTCATTCCGCCGTCATGAGAGTTTACAACCACGAACCTCTTGAAGCGTCATCCGTATCCTTAAATAAAGATACGCTGGTTATCGGTGCCGGTATTGCCGGAATTCAAGCAGCCCTCGATATAGCTAATGCCGGTTATAAAGTATATCTGGTGGAACGTGACCCATCTATCGGCGGGCATATGATTCAACTCGATAAGACCTTCCCGACGCTGGACTGTTCTGCCTGTATTATGACACCAAAAATGAGCGATGCCGGGTTACATCCGAACATCGAATTGATGACTTACAGCGAAGTCGATGAAATTTCCGGGTATATCGGCAATTACAAAGCTAAAATACGTAAGAAAGCCCGGCACGTTGATGAAACTAAATGTACCGGCTGCGGGGTTTGCCAGGAAAAATGTCCGACCAAAGTAGATAGCGAGTACAATATGGGCTTGGGCAAACGCAAAGCCATTTATACGCCCTTTCCTCAGGCCGTTCCCAACAAGCCGGTTATCGATACGCCGAATTGTCTGTTTTTCAAAAAAGGCACCTGCAAGGTTTGTGAAAAATTCTGCCCGGCTAAAGCCATCGATTATAAGCAGGAAGACCGGATTATCGATGTGGAAATCGGTGCGGTTATTGTCGCCACCGGTTATGATATCTTCGACCCGACCGTGATTTCTCAATACGGATATAAAAAATACGAAAATGTGTATACCGGACTTGAGTTTGAGAGAATGGTCAGTGCTTCCGGCCCTACCGGCGGCCAGATAATTTTGAAGAACGGTAAAGCTCCCGAGAGTGTGGCTATCGTGCATTGCGTCGGCAGCCGGGACAAGAACTATCACGAATATTGTTCCCGCGTCTGTTGTATGTATGGCCTAAAATACGCCCACTTGCTTAAAGAGAAAACCGGTGCCGAAGTATATGAAATTTATATCGATATGCGCTGCTTCGGTGAAGGTTATGAGGAGTTTTACGAGCGTGTCAGTACTCAAGAAGGCGTGAAATTTATCCGGGGTAAAGTATCCAAAGTAACCGACCGTGCTTTAAACGACGAAGAAAAAGGCAAATTAGTTGTCGGTGTTGAAGATACGCTGCTTGGCAGCGTCGTCAGACTACCCGTAGATATGGTTATTTTATGCACGGCATTGCAGCCGAGGGCAGATGCCGATAAAGTATCGAAACTGGTTTCTGTCGGCCGGCGGGCTGATGGTTTCTTTATGGAACGCCATGTAAAGCTGGACCCGGTGGCTACTATGACCGACGGAATATTTATTGCCGGCTGCTGTGCTAGTCCTAAAGATATCCCCGACACCGTGGCTCAGGCTAAAGCCGCTGCGGCGGAAGTATTAAGCTTACAGGCCCGCGGTAAAGTTGAAATCGAACCTATCGTTTCCTGCGTGGATGAAAGCGTTTGTTCCGGCTGCGGTATCTGTGAGCAACTCTGTCCTTACGGGGCTTTGAAGTTATCCGAAAAAGAAAAGGTGATGAAAGTTAGCCGTGCGTTATGTAAAGGATGTGGTGCCTGTGCCGGGGCTTGCCCGTCCGGAGCGATTTCTCTAAGTAACTTTACTTTTCGCCAGGTGCTTGATGAAGTCGAAGCATTAACCGATTAATCAAAATAGTATCGAGTATTAGTGAAGGAGCATCTAAAAGATGCTCCTTTTTGCTTGGTTTCTTGAATTTCCTCGATTCAGTATTTACAATAAGAATCATCAAGGTAAAATTAAGGAGATACCGGTGGCTGTATTGCTGAATAAAGACTTGGGACTGATTAGAGTCGGTTTAGGCGTCACACCGTTACGCGTAGCCGATATCGGCTATAACGTGTCCGTTATCACCGGAATGATAAAACAGGCCGAACGGGACGGCGTCCAGGTGCTGGCGTTTCCGGAAATGGCGATAACCGGCTACACAATCGGCGACCTCGTCCAGCAGCAGATTTTACTGGACCGGGTGATACAGGGTCTCGATACCATTCTTAAAGAAAGTTCTAAGACGAACCAGATCATAATCGTCGGAATGCCTTTACAGGTAAACCAGCGAATATTTAATTGTGCTGTGGTTTTGAATTCCGGTCGTATTTTAGGCATAATACCCAAGACACTGTTACCGGGACAGAAAGAGTATTACGAAACCCGGTGGTTCGCTTCAAGCCTCGATACCGTTACCGAAAATGTCGATATATTAGGGCAATCGGTAGACTTTGGGACGGATATTCTTTTTAAAATCAATAATCGTGATGCCGCTATTCTGGGTGTTGAAATTTGTGAAGACCTGTGGGTGCCGCTGGCACCGCACGAATATCAGTCATTAGCCGGAGCGACGCTATTGGTAAATATCTCCGCGAGTAATGAGATACTGGGCAAAGCCGAATGGCGGCGAAATATGATTGTTTCCGAATCCGGCCGTTGTCTCGCCGCTTATGCTTACGTATCCGCCGGAAGTGATGAATCATCGAATGATGTCGTGTACGGCGGCCACGCATTAATTGCGGAAAACGGTTTGATAAAAGCCGAAGCAAAGCCTTTTGCGGCCAAACCGAATCTGCTGATTTCGGATATCGATTTAGAGCGTCTGGTTCACGACAGATACCAGCAAACCAGTTTCCGGGATGAATCACGGCAGCTTGAGACTTTCCGTATCGTTGAAGCGACTATCGATGATGTTCCGGCGACCAAAATATACTATCCTCTTAATCCACATCCCTTTGTCCCGAATGAGCCGGAAAGACGTACTGAGAGGTGCCGCGATATTTTTACGATGCAAGTGGCGGCGCTGGCGAAAAAGCTGTCCGGTGCTCACAAACAGAAACTGGTGCTTGGAATTTCCGGTGGTTTAGACTCGACCCTAGCCCTTATCGTGGCAGCAAAGACAATGGACCACCTTAAACTATCCCGAGAGAATGTGATTACATATACACTGCCCGGTTTCGGGACGACATCACGTACCTGGAATAATGCCACTAGGTTATGTAAAGCACTCGGTGTGAGCATTTTATCTGTTAGCATTAACCGTTCCAGTAAATTGGCTCTTAAAGATTTGGAACACAACGGGAAAGAAGATATTGTATTTGAAAATGTGCAGGCGAGATACCGCACAGAATTTTTATTTAATAAAGCCAACCAGGTTGATGGTATCGTTTTAGGTACTGGCGACCTTACGGAAATTGCTCTAGGATGGTCAACCTTTGCCGGGGACCAGCTTTCTCATTATCATATTAACGCATCCGTACCAAAGACTCTGGTTAAATATTTAATTAAGTGGGCGGCGGATGAAGAGCCGGCAGAATCCCCTGCCCGGCATATATTGCATGATATTTTAAAGACTCCGATTTCCCCTGAATTATTACCTCCCTCTAACGGTACGATAACGCAAAAGAGTGAAGATATCATCGGACCGATGGAGCTGGCCGACTTCTATCTCTATCCTTTTATCCGTTTCGGAATGCGTCCCGGTAAGATACTATTCCTGGCGAATGAAGTTAACCGGCAGGGACTCTTTGAGCGTAAATATTCCTTGGATGAATTATTTAAATGGCTAAAGAGCTTTATTAACCGTTTTTTCAAAAACCAGTTCAAGCGTACCTGTATGCCGGAAGGCCCTAAAGTAGGTTCGGTCAGTTTATCTCCCCGCGGTGACTGGCGGATGCCTTCGGATGCGGAGCCTGATACCTGGTTAACCGACCTCGACCTGATGTATAAAAAACTCACATCCGACAAAAAACAGAAATAGCGGTTTAACTTCTGGTTTCTCTGGTCTCAACTATAACATTACGGTTGACACCGGAAATTCATCATTTTAGACTGAAAATGAGGCTATCAAAATGGAAGTTATCGTTTATTCCACACCCACCTGACCTTATTGCAGTATGGTGAAAGAGTATCTTTCGCAAAAGGGTATTTCGTTTCAGGAATTCGATGTGTCCCGTGATTATGCCGCGGCACAAGAAATGGTGAATCGCACCGGGCAGCAGGGAGTCCCCGTTATTATAATTGACGGGCAGATAGTCATCGG
>CAZJQF010000007.1:26609-30138 GCA_964547925.1 uncultured Dehalococcoidales bacterium | reverse complement strand
GCCGGCGTTTTTCACTGACCTACGTAAGAAATAACCGGCCGGTAACAGTCGAAGGTTCTTTTTAATGTTTAACTGATGCGTTGTAAATAACGGTGAGCCCGTAAGGCGGCTTTGGCACCCTCACCGGCAGCGATGAGTATCTGTTTTTCCGGAACATCCGTGACATCACCGGCGGCGAATAACCCCGGTACTCCGGTATCACCGGTGCAGGTAACAGGTATTTCTCCGGTAGTATTCAACTTTACGATGTCTTTCACAGCTTCGGAATTCGGCGTTAATCCGATTTCAACAAACACCCCACCCACGTCCAGTGTTCTGATTTTCTTGCTTTTTATATCTTCGAATTCAATCCTTTTAACAAACTGTTCCCCTTCGATTTTGGTAACCCGGTATTCGATATAAATATCGACAATCTTTTCCTGTAATAGTTTGTTGGATAATATTGGATCGGCAGTAAGTTTTGTTAGAGAAATAACCGTAACGTGACTCGCTATCTTAGCCATATCCAGAGCTGCCTGGACCGCCGAGTTGCCGCCTCCGATAACAGCAACGGAAAGTCCGGCAAATAAGGGCCCGTCGCAAATCGAGCAATACGTTACGCCTTTTCCGGTATATTCGATTTCTCCCGGTACTCCCAGACGTTTCGATTGTTTACCGGTAGCAAATAGGACAGCCCGGGACTGAAATAGTTCTCCCGACTCCGATGTCATTTCAAAACCGTTTTCGATTAAGGCTACCTTAGTAATTGTTTCGCCTATTTTCTGGTCGATGGGAAATTGTTTTACCTGTTCCTGAAACTTGGTTATTAACTCAGGTGCGGTAACAAACTGGTAGCCAAGATAATTTTCGATCCCCATCGTCCAATTCATTTGACCGCCGACATCTTTACTGATTAGCAGCGTTTTTAATTGTTTACGGGCAGCATATACTGCGGCAGATAGACCTGCCGGGCCGGCTCCGATAATCATCAAATCATACATTATAGCCCATTATATCATTTGAGAATAATTCTTCAAGCCTAATTTGAAAAATCATTAAAATATATTACAATGGGACGCATGAACGCAGCATATATTTCGGAGCAAGGTATCCGGCCGGAAATGGAAGATACCCATTTTCTGGATTTAGATTTCGGTAAAAAGGGCTGGGTTTACGGCGGTATTTATGACGGCCACGGCGGTAAATATGCCGCAAGGTTTGCCGCCGACAATATACCAGAGTTGTTTTTAGGTAAATACCTCGAACACAAAATTCCCGGTCAGGCTTTTACGGAAGCTTATGAGGAAACATCTAATAAAATTAGTAATCAGGATTCCGGAGCGGCAGCCGTGGATTTCTTTATTGCAGACGACAGTATTTATACCGCCAATGCCGGCGATGCCCGGATAATAATCGTTTCGAAGGAAAAAGTAACACAGCTTACCACGGACCATCGGCTGGGTAACAAAGAAGAAGAACAACGGATTATCGAGATGGGCGGTGGCATCAGGTTCCCGTATGTCACACGCGGTCTTGCCGGAATTATGCCTACCCGTTCCATTGGCGATGAGTATTTCAAACCGGTCGGCGTTATCTCCACGCCGTCGGTGAATGAGTATTCAATTAAATTTGATGATATTATGCTGATAGCAGGTTGCGACGGCTTATTCGACTTTATAAGCAACGAAGAAGTTGCGGAACTGGCTCGGCAAAACCATTCACCGGATAAACTGTTGGATATTTTGAGAAACGAAGTTTTGATAACGCGAGGCGGTACGGATAATTTAACCGTAATCGCGGTAAATTTACGTTAATATTAATTGAAGATACGTTGACACACGTTATCCTGTCTTTTAGTATTTGTTTAAAGAGGTAAATAAATGACCGGCTGGCTGGAATCCTTTATTCTCACATTTATACCGTTATTCATCGTTATGAATACTTTCGGCAGCCTGCCCTACGTTATCGAAGTAACGGAAGGCTTACCGGTTAATAAACGAAATCGTCTTATTCATATCGCGACATTTACGGCCGCGGTAATCGGATTGGTATTTTTATTTTTCGGCAGGTTTATATTATCGATAATGAATATATCCGTAGGTTCATTTGCTATTGCCTGTGGCATTATTTTAATGGTATTTTCTATTAAATATCTACTAACCGGGAAATCGGTAGAGTTCGTAAATGATAAACTTATAGCTGTTTCTCCCCTGGGGACACCTTTGATAGCCGGACCGGCTGTTATTGCTACGCTGCTGCTGATCAGCCTCCAGTACTCTATCTATATTGTGCTGATTTCTTTTGCTTTAAACCTGGTTATCGCCTGGGGAGTATTTATAGGAGGCAGGGTGATAAAAGGATTCCTCGGCCATGGCGGTTTAAAAGCGATAGGCAACATATTTAACCTGCTGCTTGCGGCTATTGCCGTTTCGCTTGTATTACGTGGTTTATCATTGCTCGGTGCGATATAAATATCAGGCTAACAAGCTACTTCTTCAGATACTTTTCCGGGTTCTTATCGAAGGCTACTTTACAGCCTTTGGCACAAAAATAATACGTATTACCTTTGTATTCAGATTTTGCCGGGGCTGTTTTTTCATCAACCTGCATATGGCATACCGGATCGATGGCCATTTTGTTCTCCTTATTCGATAAAATTCCTCTAAATTTGGTTAATTCCGTTGATAACAACGCTTCATAACTAACTTGAGACGCAGCTGGTCGATTTCCAGTCTTAATGACCTTACCAATGATTCACGGGCCATTTTATCCAGACTCCATTCGATGAGAAACAGATCTCGTTCAGTCAACTGTAAATTAACGATACGCTCCTCTTTTTTCTGCTCCAATTCTGTTTCCATAATGCACCTCCCCACTATTGGTATTTTTTCTTAATTCTCGGGATAACGACCGGCATAAGGATAATAGTTGATAAGATAAAAACCCAGACCGCGCCCCCGATTCTTTCTACCGTAGAAAACTCTGATATCAATGCCGCGATAAAAAATATCAGCCCCGCAACGGCCGCAGTTCCCACATATATCAGTGCGCTTATGACATCCGGTTTTTTCATTATTCCCCTTTAACATATATACGGAGTTTATTGTTTATTATTACGTCTTACCGCCGGTTTAAATCCCCGCATTCTTAAAGTATTCAAAGTGACCGATATCGAACTCAGAGCCATCAGTAACGAAGCTAACTCCGGGCTTACGATTTGGGCGACAAACGGATAAATTATGCCCATACCCAGCGGTATGGCGAGCGTATTGTATCCGAAAGCCCAGAACAGGTTTTCCTTCACTTTTCTAATGGTTGCCTTCGCAACCTGAATGCCGGCCACAACATCCAGTAAATCATCTTTTATTAAAACAACTTGCCCGGTTTCTTTGGCAATATCTGTTCCTGAACCTATGGCAATACCCACATTCGCTTGGGCCAATGCCGGAGCGTCATTTATACCATCGCCTACCATCGCTACGGTCTGGCCTTCGGTTTGAAGTTTCTTAACCTCGTTCGCTTTATCCTGCGGTAACACCTCTGCCATTAT
>CAZJQF010000007.1:0-26509 GCA_964547925.1 uncultured Dehalococcoidales bacterium | reverse complement strand
GATATCGGTAACTGCGGGCTTGCCTCTGGTAAGCGTACCGGTTTTATCGAAGACGACAGTATTTACTTTTGAGGTAACTTCGATGGCGTCAGCCCCTTTAAACAGTATGCCGTATTCCGCTCCCTTGCCCGAACCGGCCATAATTGCGGTAGGTGTTGCCAGTCCGACGGCACAGGGGCAGGAAATCACCAGTACGGTTACCGAAACGAGCAGTGAAAACCCGAAGGCACTTGCTGCCGATAACGTATAAGGTGTTAATACTAATCGACTATCCGGCGTAAACCATGTATTGAAGCCGAAGAAAAACCAGAAAAGAAAAGTTACGAGAGATAAAATATGGACGCCCAGTATAAATTTCCCGGCGACACTATCGGCGATTCTCTGGATAGGGGCTTTGGTGGTTTGAGCTTCTTCTACCAGTTTGATTATCTGAGCTAGGGCTGTTTCAGAACCAACCTTAGTTGCCCTGTATTTAAAGGCTCCCGTCTTGTTAAGCGTCCCACCGATGACTTCATCGCCGGTTTTCTTCTCCACCGGCAGACTTTCCCCGGTAATCATCGACTGGTCTAAAGCAGAGTAGCCTTCGGTAATTATGCCGTCCACCGGAATGGCTTCTCCCGGCCTGACCGCTAAGATATCCCCCGGAATTACATCGTCAGCCTGTATTTCGATTTCTTGACCGTCTCTAACCACTCTGGCTATCTTGGGCTGCAGTTTCATCAAGCGGCGGATGGCTTCAGACGTCCGCCCTCTGGTTACCGCTTCGAGGTATCTGCCTAAAACGATAAACGTAATTAATAACCCGGCGGCCTCATAAAAAGTTGCGTCTTTGCCGCCGAAACCCGCATTCGGAAAGAACGTATTTACGACGGCAATTCCGTAAGCAGCCCCGATGCCGGTAGCATAAAGCAGATTCATATCGGCGATACCGCGGCGTAAGCCGTTCCAGCTATTTATAAAGAACTGGCGCCCCGGTCCGAATACAATGGGTGTGGTTAAAATGAATAAAAGTATCTTATTATTCAGTATTTCCGGTAGAAATTTGGGGAAGAAAAAATAAGGCTGCAGCGTTCCTATCATTACAATCGTGCCGAGCGTGGCAGCAATAATCAGGTTAATACGCTGCCGCCGGATATCTTTTTCGCGGGCAGCCCTTTCAACATCAAGAGCCGCCTGGCCTTCTACCTTATCGGCAACTCCATAACCCAACTCGATAATGGTGCGTTTAATTTCACTGAGAGAGGTTATCTCCGGGGCGTATTCCAACTGGGCTTTCTCGGTAGCGAGGTTTACCACGATTTTATATACACCGGGCAGCCGGCTTACCGCATCTTCGATGTTTGCGACACAGCCGGCACAGGTCATTCCGGTAATACTAAGTGTGACTTGGGTTAATACAACTTCATAGCCGATTTCATCGACGGCTTTCTTCATCGCGGAAAGCGTTACTTTATCGGAGTCGTATTCGATTGAAGCCTTTCCGGTAGCTAAATTAACCACAGTTTTCTTTACCCCGGGTATCATACTCAGGGCAACTTCAACATTAGCTACGCACGAAGCACAGGTCATACCGCCGACCTGTAAATTGATTTTCTTCAACAACGTTCCAGTTTACTCCCGGGCTAATTATGCCTCTATTTTAATAATTAGTATATAAGTAAAAATACATAGATTCTTGTCGTATTTCACGTATTTACGCATTACATTTGGTATTTTATCTTGTATAATGTTAATCAGAAGACTGGCCGGAGGTTAATATGGCTGATATCAAGAGTGCTTATGAAATCGCAATGGAGAAAGTCGATAAAATCCCTAAAGCTACCGGAGAGGAGCTTTTAAAATGGAAGTACACTCCTGAAGGGGAGAAGTTAGCAGCTAAATATTTGAAAGAAGATTTCGACCTGGCTGCGGAACTTAATAATTTTAAACCGGATGTTACCGGATACGTCGGCGCCGGTTTAATGTCGATTCTGGTGCGAAACCTGAATTTACCATATTCAGAGGTTATTAAGAAAACAAATAAACGGGTTCTTGACGGCATTAAGGTAATTAAAAAAGACAAAGCCGCCGTAGAAAACCTTTTCAGTCAGATACGCCGTTTGTTTAGCCATTATTCCGAGCAGGGCGAACAGCAGCGGCGCCAGGCTTACCAGCAGGTTAAGGCTGCGTTTCAAGAAAAATTAGAACAGGCAATCCAGCAGCAAATGGGTACGTCCGCCGCGGGTATGAAAATAGACGTCGAGAAACAGCCGCAATTCCAGGAGGAATGGCGAAAAATACTCAACCAGTTGGATTCCCAGTACGTTAAGCTGCTCGAAGAATATAAGCAGCAGTTGATAGAAGCAAAATAATACAGGTATTAGTAATGGAAATAGACGATAAGATATTAGATGCCGTCCGGCAGACAGAAATTATCAGGCCGCCGAAGCAGACGCTGGCGACCTTCGGCATCACTAATATTTATTACTATTTGCTGACCGAACCGATATATACCGAATTGGATAACCGGACACCGGAAACCGTTATCCGGGAAGGCCGGGTTATCGCCCAGAGGCCGCGTGTCGTTACGCCTTATTACCTCACCCGGCTGGAAGGATTCAGTGCGGACGCCCGCCATTATTTCGAGATGCTGTTGCAGGAACACGGTGGTAACGCACCGGGTATTTTTTATACTTACAAAAACGAACCGAAAGAGATGAATATCGTTTCCGACCCAGTGCCGGCGGTTGTGGATAAGCTTAATACAGACCTCGATACGCGCGGCGACCCGCTTGTTTCGATAATTAAAGGTAAGGATGAACTGTGGGACGTTTCACTAATGAAATTTATTTATGAAGTTACCCGCAGTTCTCTCGGCAATAACGTGCGTGATTTCGGTTCACGGGGATTATTGCATATGGACCGTCGTGGTATCCCCGGCGAAGCCAGAATGAGAATCGAACATCTTTTTCATAAGGCCGAGGCGGGCGAAGTCGAACCCCGCGAACTTAAGGATGAACTTGACCGTTGGGATGTTTTCGAAGAATATCAGGACAGATTCCTGGGACTGTTCAGAAAGAAGTAGCGATGCCGCTTAATATTACGGTTATCAAAGCCAGAGATTTACCCGAAGCCTGGTTTTTAGCTCTGCGCAAGGTGTTAACGGAAGGACGTCAGTATAAAATCGAGCGCGGCAGCTACGCCGGACAGCACCGTAAAGAACTCGATTATGTCGTCATTCATATCGAATACCCGGAAAGCCGTCCGCTGGTGCCTACCGTGCCGCCCGGTGTCCCTTCTCCTAGCACGATGGACTACATCGAAAGCTACCTGCCTTATTTGATGACTTCGCATAAAGCCGAGGGGGAACAATATACCTACGGCCAATTTTTAGAAAAACAAATTGCGGAAGTCATCCGGATGTATAAGGAGGACGGCCACAATACCAATCAAGCCTTTATGGCAGTCGGCGATGCGGAATCGCTTAAGCTGCCCGACCCGCCCTGTTTGCGCAGCATTGATACCCGCATTAGCAATGGTAAACTCCACTTTATGGTTTATTTCCGTTCCTGGGACTTATGGGCCGGTTTTCCGTCCAATCTGGCCGCTATCCAGTTACTTAAAGAGTATATGGCCAGCGAAATCGGCGTCGAAGACGGGGAAATCATCGCTTCCAGCAAAGGGCTGCATTTATATGAATATAGCTGGGAACTGGCGAAAACAGTCGCGGGAATTTAGTCTGAATAACCCTGTTTTTAATTGACACTCGAAGCAAAACTAATTTATGATAATAATGTTCTGCATGGTGACGTAGCTCAGTGGTAGAGCAGGGGACTCATAAGCCCTTGGTCGGTAGTCCGAATCTACCCGTCACCATATATTTATTTTTCACTATTATTAATTTTAAACCTTCAATATTGCCTGAATTTACTAAAAGTTGTATTCTACGTTGTTAGTAAGTATTCCTCGTAAATTAAGGAGAGGCAATGAATACACAGGCAGCCACCGATGTTACTCACGATGCCGATACTGTTCTCCGGCGCTGGCGTTCCCGGGCGTTGACCATTACACTGCTGGTGACTGTTATCATTGCCATTCCGGCCATCATCAGTGCTGCCGTTTATGCCGTCCAGAGCGGGAAATCATACAGCTTGGTAATAATCTGCACGGCTTACATCTTGATGTTGATAATCCTCATCTTCCGGAATATTCCTCATTCTATACGTATTTGGGCGTTTTTAATATCCGGACTTGCCCTGGGGATTATGAACTTATTAATAGCCGCCTTAAACGGCAGCGGAACAATTTATCTGGTAATGATGCCGGTCTATGCCTTTATTTTAGGCGGGGAGAAAACAGGCTGGACGACGATGTCGCTCAGCTTAATAGTCATTATATGCGTAGCGGTTTTTTATATAATCGGGACAATTCCTTTGCCGCTCGCAATAGATATCAGGTCTCCGATGCGCTGGATTTCATCAATCACCACGCTGGCCATGCTGCTGGCCATCGCTGTAGTATTGCTCAGGCAATTTTACCGTCTCCAATTGAAAACTCTTAAGGCAGAACAGGATATCTCGGCAAAACTCCGTCAGGCTTATGATTCGACTCTGGAAGGATGGGCCAAGGCACTGGAACTAAGAGACCACGAGACAGAGGGACATTGCCGGCGCGTTACGGAACTCAGTTTGAAAATAGCTAAAGCAATGGGTCTTAATGACGAAGAACTGGTCAATGTCTACCGGGGTGCGTTGCTGCATGACATCGGCAAAATGGGAATTCCCGATAGTATATTGTTGAAGCCGGATAAGTTGACCGAAGCGGAATGGAAAGTAATGAAACAACATCCCGTTTACGGCCGGGATATGCTCGAACCGATTAATTACCTCAACCGGTCGATAGATATTCCATATCACCATCACGAAAAATGGAACGGTGGAGGTTATCCGACAGGTCTGAAAGGAGAACAGATACCTCTAATCGCACGCATCTTTACTGTAGTAGACGTTTGGGATGCTTTGACATCCGACCGACCCTACCGTAAAGCATGGTCCGGACAAGAAGCATTAAGTTATCTGGAACAAAGAGCCGATATAGATTTTGACCCGGAAGTCGTAAAGAGTTTTAAAATGGTATTATTGAATGATTCCGGCAAGGCTTAACGCCGGTTACTTATATTTATTTGTTTAGGTACGGCAATACGTCTGTAATTAAACCCCAATATCTTGTCGATACCTGAAGTTATTCGTTGCTTGAACACGATGTCACCGGACATACTGGAGTAAGTCTATCCCCTACAATTTGATACAATTCTTTTTTACCGTTCTCCGACAGGCCGAGGCTATCGATAGTCTTATTTAAAACGTTAATATCGCCATAACCGCTGCAATACCCGTTTAATCTGGCGGCAGCTGTCGAATCTCTGAAATCCGCCGGGTTCGGATAAATGGCGTATAGTTCATTTGCGATACGGGATTCCAGCCTTAAATAATACTTTTGGTGATAGTCCTCTGCCAGGTAAAAATTACCGTATGGTTCTATGTCCGTATAGATAGCCTTCCCCGTTCTTTCTTCTTCCGATCTGAGAATCGCGTTTGCTATTTCCTTTTGTTGATTGTTTATATAGAAAATTGCCGAACGGTATTGTATTGAATCGTTTGGACTTGTAGCATTATGTACGCCCCAAAATACGGCAAGCAGTTGTTCATAAGAGATAATTGCGGGATCGTAATCGACCCTTATCGTTTCACTGTGATCACCCAGATTATAATAAGTGGGATTTATGGTTGTGCCGCCCGAATATCCAACCTGAGTACGGATAACTCCTTCGATACTCCCAAACCGGGAGTCGGACTCCCAAAATCAACCCAAGGCAAAATAGGCAGTCTCGGTATAGTCATGGCTTTCCTTATCGAGTAAGGGAAGATTGGCTGGTATTGAAGGCGGCGGTTTGGTGCTCTCAATACCTGTTGTCGGTTGCTTACAGCCCGAGATTGAAAGAAATAAACCGGTTATAATAAAACCGATTGATAATAACGATATCCTTCGAAACATACCACACCACCCCCGAAATAAAATATACTACTCACATTATAATTGTAATCCTTTTTACTTTTTCACGTATATATTGTTAGAAACAAGGAAAAGGAGTTAAGATATACAAATATGAAAATTAAAACTTTGGTTGCTTTATTTTTAACCGGGCTGGTTTTGCTGCTCGGTGCATGTAACGGGGCAGAGACAACTACAGATACGAGTACTCCGTCTAATAATGTTCCCCCGGCACCGAATAAATATTTAGTGGTTATTACCAGCGATGATTTTGCTCAGTCCCCCGATATTGTCAGACAGGCTGAGGTAAAAGCCGGTGATACATTCACTATATCCATAGACTCTAACGCGACGACCGGTTTTAGCTGGACCGAGCAGGCAGTTGTCAGCAACGCTAATATTTTAACCCAGACCGGGCATCAGTACATCGCTCCTCCTGAGGGTGATACTCCGGTAGCCGGAGTTCCCGGTAGTGAGGAATGGACTTTTAAAGCTAACCAGACCGGCACAGTTAAGATAAATTTAAGCTATGACCGTCCGTGGGAAGGCGGGGAAAAAGGCGTCCGGACTTTTGAACTTACCGTAGTCGTTAAATAAAATATATCATCTTTCAAAATCGAAGGGTGGAGATTGTTCTTCACCCTTCGATTTGTATTAACCTGATACCGTATCAGAATCACCAGTTCAATTCTTACTGTCAAATAATAATTTGATATCAAGCTGGTATAGTTGTAAAATCCATTTCAGCATCTTTAATAACAGGAGTAGATTTGTATGCGGGCGGCAAACAGTCATAATAACAGCATAAAATTAAAAGCAGTTGTAGATTTCAGCCAGTATTGTCGTGATATCCCGGATTTCCCTAAAATAGGCATTATTTTTAGAGATATTACGAACCTACTGAAAAACGGCCCGGTGTTTAAAGCTGCTATCGATGCCATTGCGGCACAATATAAATCCCAAAAGATAGATTCTATCATCAGCATCGAAGCCAGAGGGTTTATCATTGGAGCCGCTTTAGCCTACCGGCTGGGATGCGGTTTGGTTCCGGTTAGGAAAAAGGGGAAGTTGCCATGGAAAGTATACCGGCAATCTTATGATTTGGAATACGGACAGGACCATATTGAAGTACACCAAGACGGTATCACAGCGGGTCAAAACGTTTTAATTGTCGATGATGTTATCGCCACCGGCGGTACGGTAGAAGCCGTCGCCAAATTGGTTAAAGAGATGAAGGGGAACATCGTCGGAGCAGCTTTCCTTATCGAACTCGTGGAGTTGAAAGGCCGGGAAAAGATAAAAGATATTCCTATATATTCTCTGATAAAATATTAAATTTGCGCCGTACGAGTATTATTCCATCGGGAAAAAAGGGAAACGTTTACCACCGGCTTAAATACGGACGGCGCGGTCATTTTATTAATCCAATAACTGCCGCTTGAAGTCCTCGGGTATCGTGGTCACCTTTTGCTGTTTATAGTCATACAAAAGAACACCCGTCTTCGCCCGGGCACTCTCGACTCCTGTTTTCGTATCGGAAATTCGATAAACCATATCAAATCCCCTGGAAGAAAAATCAATTACGGCAATATCTACTTTAAGAGTCTGGCCGTAACGTACCTGGCTCAAATATACAATAGAGGCGTCTGTCAGGATAAGTCCCAGACCCTTAATATCGGTATCTGTATAACCGAATTTAGCGAGTAAACGGGCACGGGCTTCCTCAATAATCACGAGAAATATTTCATGCCCTAGGTGCATACCGCGGTTCATATCCCCGATGCGAACAGGTATTTCAGTTGAGAATATGAAATTATCCGGAAAGTCGATTTTTAAACGGGCCATTGTGTAATGCTCTCTTTCTATAGAAATATCCATCTCTATGATATTATTTTCCGCCTGTCGAAGACAAAACATTTATACGTTCAAATGATTACAGCAAGGGACAATATCTTTAAAAACTTAACTATTCATAATATGTTATGGACGCTTACAGCTTATTGACACTTTTATAGATCAATATTTATAATACCTAGAGATTCTAGGTATTAATTTAGAGGTATTGAACAGGTGGGATTAATACTAATTGAATCTCTAGTACTAATCGCTGCCTATTTATTAGGCTCCATACCGACTGCGCTGCTATTCTCCAGACACATCAAACATCAGGATATCAGAACTGCCGGAAACGGCAACATGGGAGCACAAAACACCTTCCATATTTTAGGTCCGAAATTCGGTATTTTAGTAGCTGCCATCGATATGTTAAAGGGTGCTGTTGCCGTAATCATGGCAAGTTATTTTGGTTTGAGTACAGGCTGGCAAATGCTGGCGGGAATACTGGCTATACTGGGTCATGATTTTCCTTTATTTGCTCGTTTCAAAGGAGGCCAGGGTACCGCGACTTCGCTGGGGACTATGGCCGTCTTATTTCCGGTTCCTGCCTTAATCGGAGCAGGTTTTTACGGGATTACGTTTATATTAATAAAAAATTCCAGCCGCAGTTTAACTGTCGCCGGTGCGGTAATTGCTTTAACTCTGGCGATAATGCAGCAATGGTTTTTATTGGCTTACTC
Organism: uncultured Dehalococcoidales bacterium; assembly: GCA_964547925.1. GTDB lineage: Bacteria > Chloroflexota > Dehalococcoidia > Dehalococcoidales > JAFGLR01 > JAFGLR01. The sequence continues at coordinate 17,903 of CAZJQF010000007.1, read as the reverse complement.
AATCGCTGTATTTTTATTTATCCCTGTCAAGCTCTGGATAGATAGTTCCCGGCGTAAAGCAATTGAGGCTGCCAAACATAAGTAAAAGTATATATCTGCTATAATTAACTCGAAATCGTTTATTTAAGATGTTCTACAGAGGATATCCGGATGGGACAAAAGAAACCGCACAAACCACAGCCCAAAAAGCTGCCCGACTTCACCTTAAATGATATTATCAACGCACCCCGGCCTAAACCCGCAGTAAAAAGAAATGACGGAATAGGTTGTGTTCATTGCGGCAGTACGAAAATCAAGGCTCAGGGAACGGTTAAGGTTTTCCGGGGTATCAGAATGCAGCCGTATTATTGTTTCGACTGCAAGCAGATATGCTATAAGGACGAGATAAAGCACTAAACGGCCGAATCCGCATTAAATACATTCTTCAATATTTCTTCGTTTTTTAAACAGAGATGGTATTTTCTCCCGATTAATAAAACCGTTATAATGTAAAATATTATTCCATAATTTGAGGAGAATATATGCCCGAACTGAATCCGCAGGCTGTGGAACTTAACCGGATTATCGAAAATCATAATAAATCCGCTTACGGACTATTATCAAAAAAAGGGAAAGCAATTTACTTTCCCTCCAAGGGAATTCTGGCCCAGGGCGCGGCGGCTAAAGGCAAAGAAATTAACGCCACGGTAGGCACCGCTTATGAAGACGACGGACGGCCGATGGTTTTACCCAGTATTTCAGGCCTATTAAACATCGAAACGAAAGATGCTTTTCCCTACGCTCCCAGTGAAGGCTTGAAACCGCTGCGTGATAAATGGAAGGAACTTATCAGAGCCAAGAATCCTTCTCTCGGTGCCTATGAGTTCAGTCTGCCGGTGGTTACCTGCGGCGTTACCAACGGTCTCAGTATCGTCGCCTATATGTTTTTTAATGAGACCGATGAGATAATATTACCCGACTTATACTGGGAAAATTACGACCTCGTATTTTCTAACGCTTACGGAGCCAGTCTGAAGTTCTTTAGTTTATTCGATGGGAAAGTTTTTAATATCGCTTCATTTCGCAAAGAAATTAATACCGGTCCCGTCGGGAAAAAAATTATACTGTTGAATTTTCCGAATAATCCTTCCGGATATACCCCGAGCGGAAAAGAGGGGCAGGAAATTATCAGGGTGTTACAAGAAGCTGCTGATGCAGGCAATAGACTGGTCGTTATTCTCGATGACTCGTACTTCGGCTTATTCTTTGAAGAAGAGGTAATGAGGGAATCATTATTCGCCGGATTAACCAATTGCCATGAGAATATTCTTGCCGTTAAAGTAGATGGCATCACTAAAGAAGAATACGCCTGGGGTTTACGCATCGGTTTCATTACTTACGGCATTAAGAATGGAACTCCGGAATTTTATAAAGCTCTTGAAGGAAAAACCGCGGGAGCCATCAGAGGGAATATATCCAATGCTCCCCATCTTTCTCAGTCGATATTCCTCAGAGGTTTAAATTCCGAAACCCATGAACAGGAGAAGGCAAAAAACAGGGCGGAAATTGAAAAGCGATACAACAGTGTTAAGAATGTGCTTCAGGCTCATTCCGAATATGAAAAATATTTCGAGGCATTACCTTTCAATTCGGGTTATTTTATGTGTGTAAAACTGAAGAACTCGAGTGCGGATAAAGTCTGGGAAGTGCTGCTTAATAAATACAGTACGGGCGTCATTTGCTACAGCGAGAAGAATATATTGAGAATCGCTTTTGCTTCAACTCCATTGAATAAACTGGAAAAGCTATTCGCCAACTTGTATTCTGCCTGCAAAGATTGTACTATCGGGTAAAGGAAAACTGTTATGAGTCATTTGATAACGTGTCCGAAATGCGGCGGTACCGGTCAGATAAAACGGCCGGAAAACGAACTAAATAAAAATCCAAAACACTATTCGAATTACTTAGAGACAAGTGTTCATGAAATCTTTAAAAGCCCCGGTTCATCTTCAAAGGGAAATATCGCTCCGTACAAAATATGTCCTGAATGTAATGGTTTCGGTATGGTCAGGGGATAAAAGCCATTTATTCAATACCGGATCTCAAGTAAAAACTGACGAATATCTCAATATCAATCGAGTTTAATGAAGGTTCCCGGTTATAATAATTATTTTTTAAGATTACCGGTGCCTATATACTAACTTATCATGCCGAAAAATATATTTTTATATAACATCAAAAAGGTATTGACAGGCGTGATAATACGAACTAGAATTTTTTTAGGTCGAGTATAAAAAGCTAGGACACCGGTATGAAACGTAACATTCTTAGAGGCATAGCTATTGCATTACTGGTTATGCCGGAACCTTTCACGACACCTATAGGTGCGATACTTTTTACTGTATCATTTTTTTTACCGAAACCTCACCGAGACAATTTACGAAATGTTGAAACTCTCGTACGAAGGTACCTCAATACCAGTGAGGAAAGCGGTTTTACCCGTCATATACGGAATTCCATACCGCCGATGTTTCATAATATAAATCGTAATATACCTGTTGCCGACACGGGTTCTAAAAATTATACAACAGTTCATGTAACTCCATGGCACGACGAGGCGGCAAGGAAAATCCGTGCCGGTTATCAGCAGCATTATTTGAACGACGGCCGCAGAGTTAATGACAGAGTTATTCATCACGTTCTCAACAACGGGGTATCTCAATATGACGCAAATGCGTTAATATCAAAAAATATCAATAAGACACCGACTCCCACAGTATTACCGCCGCAAAAAAACGTTTATCACTCTTCACTAAAGCCTATTGACTGTTTTGTCCCGCGTAATAGAGTAATTCACCATTCGATTAAAAGAGTTTAGTCACTAACCCCGTCCGCCAATAGTTTATCAATAATTATCTCTCGTAGTACTATAGTAACTTCCTTTAAGTACTATTGTGTTATATAATACGAGTTACATTTTTGTTACAATTCTAGATAACCGGTCGGATATTTCGCATGATCAAACTGATTTGATTGAGCATATCACTGGATATCTTAACCGGTATGTAAAATATGGTTACTTCGAAAAGGCATGTCGAATATAACATAATGGACTACACTCGAGATAAACATTACAGTCCGAATCCCGGGAAAGAGTACGGAAAGGTTATTCACGATAATGACCGCCGTATCGTTTCTTTAAAACAACTTCTACGTGATCGTTATTTCTGGTATATATTCATTTTGATTATTTTTACAGGTATTTTTACTTATGCGCCAAACATTACGGCTTTGGCAGGCACCGGCAGCCCTCCCGAATGGGAGTTGGCTTTTTATACCGCATTTTACCGTACGGTATTTATATTATGTGCGGTTATAGCTTCCTGGCGTTTCGGTTTTGTCGGCGGTATAGTAACGACCGCAATAATTACGCCTGTCTTATTTTCACCCCTCTTTTTCGGCCTGCGAACTCTTAATGTCTGGCTTGAAATTGGAGTCGTTTTATTCAGTATTATCGTTTGTTTCATTATCGGCCGCCAGGGTGATATGCAAAGGCAGTTAGCAAAAAACGCTGCTGATTTTCACCACCAGGCAACTCAGTTAAAACTGGAGATTGCCGAACGTGAAAATACTGAAAAAGAACTCCGGACGTTATCTTTGCACGCCATAGAATCATTAGTATTTGCCCTGGAAGCAAAAGATAAATATACTGCCGGACATTCCAGGCGGGTAACGAATATCGCCGTATTAATCGGCAATCGTATGTGCCTGCCCGCAAATAACTTAGAAGACTTGAGGTGTGCCAGTTTACTCCATGATATCGGTAAAATCGGTATCGACCAGCTAATTCAAAACAAACCTGATACATTAACGGATTATGAATATGCTCATGTTATGCAGCATACCGACTCCGGAGCTAATATCGTCAGGCCCGTAGTTAATAGTAATGTCGTCGAATTGATTGAACACCATCACGACCATTTTGACGGTACCGGTTTAAACCAGAAAAACAAAGGTAGTGAGATACCTTTAGGCGCCAGAATAATAGCCGTTGCAGATGCTTTCGATGCCATGACCTCAAACCGCCCCTACCGTTTGGCGATGACCGCTATCGAAGCGGTTGCGGAAATTAAACGGTGTACCGGTACCCAGTTCGACCCTGATATCGTGGAAGCCTTTTTACAAATTCCGCTTAATGAAATCTATTAATTGTTTTATACACAGATATACCGAACGTTATCATTCCTTTATCAATTCTGTAATCAAAGCGCTTTGACTTATCACTTTTCCGGGCATTAATATTGAATTATTCACCGGTTAAATCGTATATTAAAGGATAAACTTGTGCCTGAATTTATCGATATATATTACGCATGCCAGTCAGCCAGACAAAATCTCGATATTTATCTTCCTGAAGGATATCCCGGTCCGCGGCCGGTAATACTTTTTTTACACCCCGGAGGTTTTACTCGCGGTAGTAAGGAAATGGTGAAAAGCTACCTTCCGCCGATGTTAAAAAGAGGCTACGCTGTGGTAAGTGCAAATTACCGTCTGGCGGATGAAGCCATATTCCCCGCTCAGATATTCGATGTAAAAGCAGCCCTCAGGTGGCTTAGGGCAAATGCCGCAGTCTATCAACTGGATGCGAAGAATATATTTACGTGGGGCATTTCCGCCGGAGGTTTGTTTGCTGCTTTGTCAGGTGTTACCTTAGATAATATGCAGTTGGAAGACTTATCGATGGGTTATCAAAACGAATCGAGCCGGGTAAATGCCGTAGTTACGTTCATAACTCCGTTTGATGTCACTTCTATGGAACGACAGCTAATCGAACTGGGCAAGAAACCGATACATGATAATGACAATTCGGGGGAGTCTTTGTTAATCGGCGGACGCATAAGTGACTATCCGGATAGATGCCGGACCGTCAGCCCGATGACGTATATTTCAAAGGAGAGTGTCCCATTTTATCTTCACTTCGGCACCGGAGATGAAATAGTCCCTTATTTGCAAAGCGTAAAATTTGCCGATAAACTTGCTTCGGTTATCGGTAAAGATAAAGTAGCGATAAACCGGCTGGAGGGCGTGAACCATTTCGATGCGGCACACGCTTCACCGGAAAATATCAATAAAGCAATCGATTTTCTAGACAGGTATTTGATAGCCTGATTAGAGGTTAACCGGTATCCCCTTGTCCCTTAGATGTTCCTTTACCTGTTTAATAGTAAATTTTCGGAAGTGGAATACGGAAGCCGCCAGTACGATTTGAGCACCACCTTGCGCCACGGCTTCATAAAAATGTTCCAGAGTACCCGCTCCGCCTGATGCTACGACCGGTAATGTAACGGCATCGGATATGGCTCTGGTGAATTCAAGGTCATAACCGGCCTGGGTCCCGTCCCCATCCATACTGGTAGGTAATATCGTTCCGGCACCCAAATTCTGGCATTGTTTTGCCCATTCGACGGCGTCTTTACCGACCGGAGTATTTCCTCCGTTAATGACTAATTCGAAACCTGACGGCATCGCCTTATTTTTTCTGGCATCGATAGCCACTGTGATTTTCTCTGCTCCATACTTTTTAGAGGCTTGCTTTACGAAATCAGGATTATTTACCGCCGCACTGTTCATCGATACCTTAGCAGCACCGGCTTTTAATACAAGGTCGATATCATCTAAAGTCGAAATACCGCCGCCGACGGTCAACGGAATATTGATAGCCGAAGCCACATTTCTCACCCATTCCAGTCTGGTCTTGCGGTTTTCTACGGTCGCCGCAATATCCAGCATCGCGAGCTCATCAGCCCCTTCTGTTTGATAGAACTTAGCATTTTCCACAGGGTCGCCGGCATCTTTAATATCAACGAAATGGACACCTTTTACAACTCGCCCGTTTTTCATATCCAGACAGGGCATTATTTTAACTATATTCATTATCGGCTCCTATTAATAAAAATATCACGGTTAAAATACTATCATTATTTATTCCTAATCGCCAATATTCATTGATTAGACTGTCCGGCTATTGCTTTGGATGAAATATAACTAATATAATTTTTATCAAGATATTTGAGTAAGTTCAGGGGGATAAGGCATGGGAAAACGGATTTTGGTTCTTTGTCTCGTATTTATTATATCGCTCTCGCAAATATGCACCGGATGCTTTTCGAAATCAAACAATAAAGGCGGTAGTCTTTCTTTAGGTAAGGAAAAAACGGCGGCTACGGTTTCGATAGCTCGGGAGGGCGGTATTGTTACCGTCGACCAGGCCGATAGCTTGTTAAACGGTATGATCATGATAATTCCGGAAAACGCCTATACCAATACCCGGCAATTCCAGATTTCTTACTCCCCGGTTACCAAGCATGACTTTGGTACTGAATTTAACCCTGTCTCGCCGCTTATTTCAATCGATAACGGCGGCAGTTACTCTAATGAAATCATTACCTTACAAATCCCGGTCGAGGTGCCGGAGAACCGGTTTGCCATGGCTTTTTATTACGACAGTAAACAAGGAACTCTGGAAGGAATTCCTTTAGTAGATGCCGCATCGGATTCTATCACAATAGCCACCCGGCATTTTTCCGATATCATTGTCAGTTCCGTCGATGTTTCCAAACTCGGTGCCGACGCTGAAGTAGATACCGGTTTCGAACCAGGTACCGATGACTGGCAGTTCACAAATTACGGTTCTTACATCGCTCCCGGAGGACACTGTGCCGGGCAGTCGATTACGGCGCTATGGTATTACACGCAGATGAAAAGCGCCGGAGAGCATTCACTTTACGAATATTATAATGAGGGTACCCGGGACTTCTGGTACGATGACGCAAAAGCTTACCGCTTTGCCTCAGTCATTCAAAAAGATGTCGATTGGGATGCCTGGGAAGTCAGATATAACAAACTTAAGCCCAAAGCCCAAGCCGACAACAGTATGGTCTGGAAACAGTTTGTATATTCTATGATGGTTACCGGAGAGCCGCAATTTGTATATATCCAAAATACTACCGCCGGCGGTGCCCATGCCATGATTGCTTACGGAGTATCCGACGGGGCAATTCATATTGCCGACCCGAATTACCCCGGCAGTAACGACCGTGAAATCTGGTATGACGACGGAGAACTCGAACCTTATGATTCCGGAGCTAACGCCCAGGATATTCTAGATGGAAAAGGGAAAGCTTACGACCTTGTTCTGTATTTCGGTGCTTCCTCACTGATAGACTGGGACGCGGTTTCCAACCGGTGGAGTGAGTTTGAAGACGGTACCATCGGGAACGACCGTTTCCCTGGTTATAAGATACTAACCGATAATGATGAAGGGAAACTTGTTGAATTAAGTGACGGACATACGACACCGAACAAAAAAATTAATATATATGCGTCATCTGATACTGCGTTAGTCGGGTGTTACGTCTTCCGCGACGGGGAACAACTTATGCCTGCGGTGGAAGGCGGCAATGAGTTTAGTCTGAAACCCGGGAATAATCAGATGGGTATCTATGTCGTCGGGCAAAAAGGCAACGATTATGAATATATCGATTTTCAGTACATTAATATCAAATGCGACCAGCCGACAACTTCAAGCGCGGCTGCCGGAGGCAAACCGGTTATTACCGGTTTCGACGGTCCCGGTACGCTTCAGTTCGATTCCAGCTTTAACGTTGTAGGTCTGTATACTTTCAGCGTAACCGTTGAGGGCGGCAGTCCCCCGTATTATTTTATATGGAAAGGTGCCCGGGCGCCTCAGATATTGGCTGAGGGAATGGATATGAGCAGTATTACTATCAGTCCCCAGGATATGAGGCAACCCGGAGCCATTAGAGACGGCTTTTTCCTCTGGGTTACGGTCAAGGATTCAAAGGGGCAACATGCTGTTTGGGGTGCCGGTAGTACGGAATTTTTATACGGATTGAAATTTACCGGCAAATTCGATACTGTAGACGGGGTGACGAAGCTAGTGGAAAATACCTGGGAAGTAATTAGAGAACCGTAATCATCTGCAGTAATTGCGTGAAATAATAATAAAAATAATAAATAAATTGTAGTTATAAGGAGTTATTCTGCTATAATTAACTGATGAATACGATATTAGCCAATAAACCGCTAAATTTAACGCTCAACGTACCCAATGTAGTTACAGGGACTCGGGTTCTCTTAACTATTACGGTTGCTGTACTTCTGTTACAGTCCATGTATTTTTGGGCCGGTATTCTTTTCGTTGTCGCTGCCATTACCGATGGATTGGATGGTATGCTTGCCCGTAGATTAAAACAGGCCAGTTTATTCGGCTCTTTATTCGATTTGGTTGCCGACGAATTACTCTTTATGCCAAATCTGATTATTGCCATTACCGCCGGGTTATTTTCCAGAGCCGGCAGCTTTATGCCGTTAAACCCTTATCTCTACGCAGTTCCTGCTCTAGCCGGAGGAGTAGCCGTTCTGGCGGGTGTAGGCATATTCTTATTGAAACGGCGTAAACAAATTATAGAATTTCCCACTCCTACCGGGGTCGCCAAAGTTAATTTCTGGTTCTGGCTGGCTCCGCTGGTTCTGGCTATATTCCGTATCGGTCCGGACTGGTTACTGGCCGTATTGATGTATCTGGCAATAATATCGACAATCTTAACGTTCTATTCTTACTTAAAGAAAGGCAGCTACGTCTTTACGAAATAGCTGCTTTAAAATCAACGATAGATATAGTACGGTCTTACAACAATCGAAATCGGAATTCCCCTTCAGATGGCATCCACTTCATTTATGCCTTATAAGATTATCCATCTATTTAGAGGCAATATTGAAATTGGAGACCGAATTACTTACCCCGATGTTACTCGTATTAGTTACACTATTTACAGTTAAATAATACGATCCTAATCCGGTAGCGTTATTGTTGCTATCGTCTTGATTCCAGACTATTTTATAATCAACACTTTCCCCGGAAAGTAAAACAAGTGTCCCGTTTCCCGCCCCAAAAGAATAGATAATCCGACCGTTTGCATCGGTAATATCCACGGCGGGCGGATATTGCTGTATTTCGACAGGATTATCGGTATTATTAACCAGATATATGGTTATGTTAACCGCTTCTCCGGGTAAGTAGTCAAATTTATCCGTAACGGCATTGGCTAATATCATAGCTCCCTGTCTTCCGGATGTCATATATACTGAGCCACTTCCGTCATCCGTTGCCATCAAAGTAGGACCGGGTGCTGATTCCAGAGTACCGGCGCCGTTAGCTTTCGGCGGCATTGCCGTCTGAACGGTTAAATCATTAGATTGAAATAAACCGGTCATCCAGCCTACACCAACCGTTAAAAGGATAACGACAACCGTAGTACCCAGCTGCCAGGCAATACGCTTCGGGAAAGTACGGGTCCACCAGTTACCCTGTTCTACCCGGGTTTCCTTCTCCCGTAATTGCTGCAATAATCTGGCTTTAAGATTTGATTTAAAAGACAGTGATGGGATTTCCCGCAGTGCCTGCATTTTCCGAGCAAACTCGAGGGCAGTATATAAATCTTTATCGTCCGTATCTATTTGCACCGGCTCGCCGGCTAAAATACGGTCGACTGTTTCATTGAATAATTTCTCTTCTTTATTTTCCCTGCTCATCTGCTGACCCCGAAAGAGTCTCTCAATTTCCGCACGCTGCGGTAAATTATTATCCCCACATTAGAATCGGTCATACCAAGAGTTTTGGCGATCTCCCGATTAGTCATTTCCCCACCGAACTTCATCGCTATAATTTCCTGTTCCTGATCGGATAATCCAGCCAGTGATACTTTTAGCTTTTGTATCTCTTCAGCCTTTACCATTTCATCATCGGCTGATGCCGTCAGCGGGATATATTCTTTAATGGTATGCTGCTGCATTGCCTGTTCCCGTCCGATAGCACGGTAATGGTCCGTGACCGCATTACGGGCAATGGATAATATCCAGGTAGAGAAGCTGGCCCGTTCTGCTCGAAAGCTATCGAACTTTTCCAGAGCCTTTTCAAACACCGTAGAAGTAATATCTTCGGCTGTGTCCATATCAGGCACTTTATAACTGATATACCTGAGAACTTTGTTAATGTTTTGTTCGTAAAACTCAGCAAAGATTTCTGAAGTACTTCGGGCTGCTTGGTTTTTCTTATCAAACTTGTTTAAACCGAATACCAAAGAAGTTCTCCAAGTACTTTCCCTCCTATAAATCTATACGAATGAAGGAGAAAAAGTATTACATATACTCTGGCTTAAAATTTAGCAGTTTTAGTAACGGTTCGCAAATAAGTACGTTAAAATAATGAAAAAAGGGCTTGTTTCGTGAAACAAGCCCTTTTGCTGAATAACTATTTATATATTACTGCCGATAAGCGACGATTATCGTACCCGGTCCCATATGAACTCCAAGCATAGGACCTATTCTTGTTATAAGAATGTCTTCCAGCGGGAAAATCTTTTCGGCGGCTATCCTTTCCGCAAGCTCCTGTGCTTCTACGGGCGTAGTATTATATGCAATCGACATTGCTTGAGGGTCCTTCGCCCCTTTAGCATATTCAAAGAGCCGTTCGATACCCTTAGACCGGCTTCTTACTTGACCTGCCGGCATTACTTCACCATCTTTTAAAAACAACAGGGGTTTCACATTGAGCAGAGACCCTACCAATGCTTTTGCCTTTCCGATGCGACCTCCGAGTTGTAAGTATTTAAGGGTATCCAGCAGGCCTTCAAGATAGGTTGATTCCGCAATTTTCTTCACATGTTTTACTACTTCGGCGAACTTAGCCCCTTCTTTAGCCAACTTAGCTGCGGAAATTACAATCAAGGCAAGAGCGGCGGATAACATATGGGAATCTATTACTTCTATTGCTACGTTCTTACATTCCTCTTTCGCCTGTAAGGCCGAATTTGAGGTACCGCTTAATTTGGCCGAAATGTGGATGGAAACAATCCCTTCGGAGTCTTTTGCCAGCGATTTGTAAACGTTAATAAAATCCTGCGGACTCGGTTGAATAGTACTGGGATGAATCTTATCTTCGGTCAACCTCTTATAAAATTCATCTTCGGTAATATCCACCCTGTCCCGATATATTTTTTCACCGAAACGTACGTATAAAGGAACAACGGAAATATCGAGGTCTTTCGCAATTTTAGCGGGAAGGTCAGCGCTGCTGTCGGTTACGATTTTTACAACCATGGCGGCCTCCAAAATAATAGATTAATCTGCGATACAGAAGATTGTTTAATTATAAACTATCTCTCACTCATTCTGTCAATAGCTTTACGCTTGTTTTATCGAGAATATGATAGACTTTATTTTATTGGGGATGTTATACTGCACTAAAGTCTTCGGAAAGCAGGTTATTACGATGTCTGTATTATCTAAAAATGAAATCAGACGGTTGATATCCCAAACGCCACCTCTGATTCAGGATTACAAAAATCTCGAAGGTCAACTGCAACCGAACGGATTTGATATGACGTTACGCACCGTTTCTGTCATATCTACGCAGGGACAAATTCCAATTGAAAACAGTCAACGGGTTATTTCCGACTTAAAGCCGTTGGAATATGATAAGTCCGGCAAGGTAGAACTATCACCCGGTAATTATATCGTTACTTTTAACGAAATCGTAAACTTACCTAATGATGTAATGGCCTTGGCAAAACCGAGGTCAAGTTTGTTACGGTGCGGTGTGGCGATTCATAATGCGGTCTGGGATGCCGGATATTCCGGACGATCTCAGGCATTACTGGTGGTTTATAATCCAAAGGGATTTGTAATACAAAAAGATGCCAGAGTCAACCAGTTAGTATTTTTTCAGTTAGATAAGGAAACGGAAAAATATAACGGTAAATACCAGGGCGAAAATATATAATAATAATTAAACCGTGACGTTTAAAACCGAGGGAACTAAGCGGAAAACAACCGGTCCTTCACCGAGAAGTTCGCCGTCAGCGTAAACCGGCAGTTTATCAACAGAATCCACCCGAACGTTATCCGTCCGGATTAGTTTGACCTTGGGATGAGTGATATGGGTACCTTTATATACTCTGGGGAATGTTCTTAATAACTCGAATTTACCCATATCCGAAATAATAAGCATATCGAGCAAACCGTCATCCAACTTTGCCTCCGGTGCGAACTTCATGCCGCCGCCGGCGTAATTACCGTTAGCTACCATGACACTGACTACGCTTTTTGTTTCCTGTGTATTTCCCGTTGTTATCGTGACCGGTTTATTCTTATACGTTATGATGGTACGTAATAGACCGAGTACAAAGGGAAATGTTCCGCCAAGTTTTTTGGACGACTTTTCGACGGAAGCGATTACCGCCGCATCGAAACCGATACCGGCCGTATTAATGAAATAACGCTGCATCGGTATATTATTCTTATGGTATTCAACGATGCCGATATCTACCGGTTTAGGATGACCTGTCGATAAACAAGAACAGGCTTTTACGTAATCATGAGGAATGCCGGCAGAACGTATGAAATCACTTCCGGTGCCGGTACTGATAATACCCATTGAAGTGTCTTTGGTATTCTTCGACGCCATAATCCCGTTGGCAACTTCATTGATGGTACCGTCACCGCCAACTGCCACTACATGTTGGTAACCTTTTGATGAGGCATCTTTAGCCAGTTCGATAGCATGTCCGACGCCTTCCGTATACTGAAAATCAAAACGAACGCCAAGCCGTTGTAAAAGGCTGCTGATTATCGGCCATTTCTTCTTAGTAGATAGGGCTCCGGCAACGGGGTTTACGATGCACTTAGCATTTTGCATATATTTTAATTACATTATACCACATTTACTGCAATGGGGGTATCAATCCAAATACGTTATTTCATCCGGAGGTCTTTTCTTTATGTCAACCTTAATACCCGCCTCTTTAAAAAGGTTTACGAATTCATCGTCGTTATACTTTCTAAAACTGACAAATCGCTTAATCCGGGCATTTACCAGCATTTTTGCACATAATACGCACGGTGTATGTGTGCAATAAATCGTCGCACCTTCCAAACTGACACCGTGTAGGGCTGCCTGAATAATAACGTTCTGTTCGGCATGTATTGCCCGGCATATTTCCTGACGGGTACCGGAAGTTATTTTTAGTGCGTCTCTTAAACAGCCTAACTCCAGACAATCCTGAAGTCCGGCGGCAGCACCGTTATACCCTGTCGACAGGATATGCTTATCACGTACAGCTACTGCACCCATGTGATGACGAAGACAAGTGGAACGCTCTCCGACCACGGAAGCTATTTTTAAAAAATACTCGTCGATATTCGGTCTTATACATTTTTTCATTATATTTTACTCACTACTTTTTGAGTTTGTTCAATAAGGTACTCTAGAGACGATTCGTTCGTAACAGTAAAATCGGCCATGGCTATCGGGCCGCCTTTTTTAACGTTTTCGATTTCCGCTTTATCCCGGGCGGCAGCTTCGGCTGATGTAAGCGGTCGAATTTTCCGTTCCGCCAATCTGGCATATCTTGTCTTTGGTGATGCCCACACGGCAACGATATAGAAATTATCCGGAAATTTTGATTTTAAGTATAAATACTCTTCCCAGGAATATAGACCGTCAATCACAACATTCGTTTTTTGCAGGGCTTTTTCTATTTTCGGGGTATTTAATACGGCATACGCCGCCATGCCGTGCTCTTCCCTTAACGCTTCCCGGATTACTCTTTCGTTACTTTCGTTTAAAGGTAGCCCTCTTTTAGCTACTTCTTCGTCCGTAATATCACCGAATCTGATACGGTAAAACCCGTTTTGCTCAAATACTCGAGCCACTTCCGATTTCCCGCTGCCTGGCATACCGACTAACGCTGCTATTTTCATAATTGTATCTATTATAGCAAGTGTCAGGTAAATCGCCAAAAGCACATTTGTTCGTGCTGAATCGGTTGACGGGATATGCTATAATTTTGAATACCGTTTTGCGAAGGACTGATAAGTTGCCCGGAAATACAAATCTTTCGAATAAAATATACAAACAACTGCCCGCCGAAGTCGGAGAATGCCTGCGTGTTATCGGTGAAACTTCAGCCCGGCAAGGTTTAAGCATATACCTTGTTGGCGGGGCGGTACGTGATTTACTGCTGGGATTATCTACAACCGATATAGATTTGGTGGTTGAAGGTAATGCTATTACCTTTGCCAAATCTATTCCGATAAAACGGGGCAAGCTGACAGCACACCAGGCTTTCGGCACCGCTAATATCAAGTGGAACCATACAAGTATCGATATAGCTACTGCACGTTCGGAAATATATTCCCAGCCGGGGGCTTTACCCGAGGTCACTCCCAGTAATATCAACCGGGACCTTTTCAGACGTGATTTTACCGTTAATGCGATGGCAGTTTCCTTGCACAAAGATAATTTCGGCGAACTCCTTGACCCCTATAACGGTTTGCAGGATTTAAAAAACAGGTTTATCCGTATCCTTCATTCCGAAAGCTTTATAGATGATGCTACCCGTATCTTGCGGGCGATACGTTATGAAAAGCGGCTTAATTTCAAACTTGAAAATGAGACCTTACGTTTACTTAAACGTGATATTAACATGCTCGATACTATCAGCCCGGACCGTATCCGTCATGAATTAGAACTGGTTTTAAAAGAAAAACAACCGGAGAAAGCACTAAACCGGGCAAATGAATTGAAGATATTGTCTAAGGTAAGTACGAAGCTGAGTACAGGAAAATGGCTGGAAGATAAATATCAAGAAGCCCGTGAGATGGGACTATCGGAGAATTCACTTTCATCGGTATATCTAGCCCTGTTGATTTACAAATTGAATCCCGCTGAATTGGTACAATTCGCCGAACGATTTAACCTTAACCGTACGATGCTAAACATACTGAAAAGCACCATTGGATTAAAAAACGTTCTGGCGATTCTCAATGAACCGTCTTTATCCCCGAGCAAAATATTCTTTACGCTTCATGAATATCCTGAGATTTCAATTATTGCTAATTTGATAGCTACCGATAACACCACGATTGAAAAACACATCGATGGTTATCTAACCAGACTGCGCCATATCAAATCCATGTTGAACGGAGACGATTTGATAAGGTTAGGTGTGCCTCAAGGACCGGAAATCAATAAAATACTTCGTCTGCTTCTCGAAGCTAAACTTGAAGGTAAAGTCATTACCAAGCAAGGCGAAACCCGTTTCGTCTATAATTTAATCAGAGAACGGGAAGCCAAAAAGAATAAGTAAGTTATTGCAAAGAGTCTAATTATAATCATTCCACGAGGATTAAATATTGCTATACATTTTTTACGGTCCTGATAATTATTCTTTACACCGGGAACTTGATACGATAAAAAAGAGCGTCGGCAGTGATGCGGCCGCCGGTTCCAACGTTATTGAAGTGGATGGGGACAAGATGTCACCTGCCGACCTTAAAATCGCTTGCGAAACAATTCCCTTTCTGGCTGACAAACGACTGGTAATAATAAGCGGATTATTAGCTCGTTTCGAATCAAAACAAAAGCAGGCAACCGTCAAGAAATCTACCAAGAAAAACGATCAGGCCAAAGACTGGCAACAAATTACCGATTGTTTGAATAATATCCCGGAGACAACGATTTTGGTTCTAATCGATAATGAGGTTTCCGCACGTAATACGTTATTAAAAGAAATATCCGCAAAAGCCGTAATTAAACCCTTCCCTTTATTAAAAAAATCCGACCTGACCGGTTGGATACAAAAAAGAGTGACTCAATCAGGCGGTAAGATATCTACGGAAGCAATTACATTAATGGCGAAACTGGTCGGCAACGATTTATGGGCAATGTCTAACGAAATCGATAAACTTGTATTATATACTAACGGCAGGTTCATTGAGGAAAAAGATGTTACGGCTATCGTTAGCCACGCTCAAGAGACCAGCGTCTTTACCATGGTAGATGCGATTTTGGAAAACCGCACCGGTTTTGCCGAAGAACTCATGGAACAGCTTATGGAACGCGGTGCGACACCGACTTATTTGCTCTGGATGCTTCACCGTCAGGTTAGATTTATTGTCCTCGTAAAAGAACTAATCGAACAAAAGAAAAACAAATTTGATATTCAATCCAAGCTTGGACTTTCTGATTATCCACTTCAAAAAACGCTGGAACAGGCCGATAAATATTCAATGCCGCGGTTAAAGGTGTTTTATGATAAACTGCTGGAAACTGATATTGCCATCAAGACAGGCAAATATGACGGTGAATTAGCGATGAATATTCTAGTAGTTGAAATATGCGGTTCAGGTGTTCCGGCCCGATAATATTTAATATAATATAAATATACGCATCTTACATTATTCTTGGCGGTTATTTATGAATGATACGAGACAAAGTATAAAACAAAAATTAATACCTACATTTTGCCACGGGTGCGGGCCTTATAAAACGCACTGCGGAGTATTGTGTCACGTTGAAAACAGCAGGTTTGTTCGTGTAGAAGGGAACCCTCTGGCTTATAATAATTGGGGCAAAGGTTGTACTTCACTTTGTGCTAAAGGCTATACCGGGCCCCAATATGTTTACACCTCCGACCGCCTTAAATACCCCTTAAAAAGAAGCGGGCCAAAAGGGGAGGGTAAGTTTCAACGTATCAGCTGGGATGAAGCTCTTGATATTATTGTGAATCGATTGAAAGAAGCGAAAACGAAACACGGTCCGGAAGCTTATGGTGTTTTATCGCCGGAATTTTCCCCGGTATTAAATATTTTAGGGCGTCGGTTTTTAAATGTTTACGGCAGCCCGAATTATATGCACAGTGCGATATGTGCCACACCGCGGATGGCTGCCGCCAGGACTACCATCGGATTTTACTCAATGGCTCCGGATGACTGGCAGAAAACTAAATTAATCGTTAATTGGGGAGCGAATTTAGAAAACTCAGGCGTTAACAACGGTCATCTAGTTGGAGTAATTAACGCAATTAAGAACGGGGCTAAACTAATCGATATTCGCCCGATGTTGGACCCGATGGGAGCAAAATCCGATATATGGCTACCCATCAGACCCGGTACCGATTGTGCTCTGGCATTAGCCTTTTTAAATGTAATCATCAATGAGCAGTTATACGACGCAGATTTTGTAAATAACTGGTGTTATGGCTTTGATAAATTGGCCGAATACGTCAGACCGTTTACTCCCGAATGGGCAGCAGAGAAAACCGGACTTCCGGCGGAACGTATTATAAAAGTTGCCGGATTAATCGGTACTATTAAACCGGCTTACATCAAGACCGGTAACGGTATCGGCGACCAGACTAACGACGGCAGTGCGACAACCGCTGCGATTTGTTTGATTGCAGCTATTACCGGCAATATCGATGTCCCCGGCGGCCATGTTTTTAATCCCACCCCGATGAACTCAACGGCAAAAGCCGGTAATCTTGAAGAGATGACCCCGCCGGATATGGTCGATAAACTGGTCGCACCGGAGAGCCCCAGATGGTACCAGACTAAAGATAATTGGGAAAGCGGACCGACCAGTGCTTATTATAAAGGTTTAATGAGTATTATAACGGGTAAACCGTATCCTCTCCGGGTATTGAACTCAAGCAATACAAATCCACTTTCGGCAACCCGTAATCCGAAAAAGATTGCCGAAGCGTTAAAGAAAGTCGATTTTATGTTTGCGGCAGATTCTTTTTGGGGGCCGCATCTTAACTACGCAGATATCGTTCTGCCTGCGAGTACCGTTTACGAGCAAAGTGATTATTTTGGAGTTAAACAAACAAGTGATGGTACGTGGATAAGTATTTTTAACAAAGTTATAGAACCGCTCGGCGAATCACATTCCGACTGGCAAATTTATCTTGATTTAGCCGTTAACATGGGCTTTGGCGAGTATTTTTGGAAAGGTAACATAGACACGTTACTAAACGAGAGACTGGCTCCTTTCGGAGTAA